>CANFYL010000004.1 GCA_947451285.1 Comamonadaceae bacterium | reverse complement strand
TCCTCACACACACCGCATTAACGCAAGGCGCTCTCCCCCAATGATTACTTTGAAAAATGTCACCTTGCGCCGCAGCGCCAAGGTGTTGCTCGACAGTGCCTCGGTCACCCTCAATCCCGGCGAAAAAGTAGGCTTGGTCGGCCGCAACGGTGCGGGCAAGTCGTCGCTGTTTGCCCTGCTCAATGGCGGCTTGCACGAAGATGCGGGCGAGTACTACATCCCCGCCCAGTGGCGTATGGGCCAAGTGGCCCAAGACATGCCTGAGACCGACCAAAGCGCCACCGAGTTTGTGATTGAAGGCGACACCGTGCTCACCGACGCGCGCATCGAAGTGGCCGCTGCCGAAGCCTCTGGCGACGGTGACCGCATGGGGCACGCCTACATGGCGCTGTACGACGCGGGCGAGCACGACGCCGCCTCGCGCGCGCAAGCCTTGATCTTGGGGCTGGGTTTCAAAACCACCGAGTTGAATAACCCAGTCAACAGCTTTTCGGGTGGTTGGCGCATGCGCTTGCAGTTGGCGCGCGCCTTGATGTGCCCCAGCGATTTGCTGCTGCTTGACGAGCCCACCAACCACTTGGACTTGGATGCTTTGGTGTGGCTGGAGGCCTGGCTCAAGCGCTACGAAGGCACGATGGTGGTGATCAGCCACGACCGTGAGTTCTTGGATGCGGTGACCAATGTGACCTTGCACATCGACGCGGCCAAGCTGGTGCGCTACGGTGGCAACTACAGCAAGTTCGAAGACATGCGCGCCGAGCAAATGGAGTTGCAACAAAACGCGTTCGCCAAACAGCAAGACAAGATTGCCCACTTGCAAAAGTTCATTGCGCGCTTCAAAGCCAAGGCCAGCAAAGCCAAGCAAGCGCAAAGCCGGGTCAAAGCACTTGACCGCATGGAAAAAATTGCGCCGCTGTTGGCCGATGCCGACTTCAGCTTTGAGTTCAAAGAACCGGCCAACTTGCCCAACCCCATGCTGTCCATGCAGGGCGTGAGCTTTGGCTACCCAGCGCCCGAGGATGCGCCAGCGGGTACACCGCCGACGGTGATTGTGCAAAACGTCAGCCGCTCGGTGCTGGCGGGGCAACGCATTGGCATCTTGGGCGCCAACGGTCAGGGCAAGTCGACTCTGGTCAAAACCATTGCGCGTGACTTGGCGGCCCTGGGCGGTGAAGTCACCGAGGGCAAGGGCCTCAACATTGGTTACTTCGCGCAACAGGAACTCGATGTGCTGCGCCCGGCGGATACGCCGCTGCAACACATGATCGACTTGGTCAAGAAGCTCACCAGCGAAGGCAAGATCGCGGGCCAGGCCACCCGCGAGCAAGACCTGCGCAGCTTTTTAGGTCAATTCAATTTCAGCGGCGACATGGTCAAGCAAGCCGTGGGCAGCATGAGCGGTGGCGAGAAAGCCCGCTTGGTGCTGTGCATGCTGGTGTGGCAGCGCCCCAACCTGCTGCTGATGGACGAGCCCACCAACCATTTGGACTTGGCGACCCGCGAGGCCTTGAGCATGGCGCTCAACGAGTTTGAAGGCACGGTGATGCTGGTCAGCCACGACCGCGCTTTGCTGCGTGCTGTGTGTGACGAGTTCTGGATGGTGTCACGCGGTGGTGTGGCGCCTTTTGATGGCGATTTGGACGACTACCAGCGCTACTTGCTGGATGAGGCCAAGCGCTTGCGCGCCGAAGCTACGGCGGCGGTCAACTTGGCGGCGCAGGCGCCTGCGGCTGCAGTCGTGTCGGCCCCTGCAGTGGCGGCAGTGCCGGCGCCTCAGGCCAAAGCACCGATCCCTTCGCGCGACCAACGCAAAGACGATGCCCAGCAGCGCAAAGACATCCATGAGAAAAAACGCCCCTTGAAAAAAGAACAAGACGGCATTGAGAAAACCATGGCCATCCTGGAAGCTGAAAAGCAAAGCCTGCACGACAAACTGGCCAGCACCTTAGCACCTAACGAAATTGCCGAAGCAGGCAAACGCCTCAAAGCCGTGGAAGACGAGTTGGCAACGCTCGAACTGCGCTGGCTAGAGCTGACCGAGGCGATGGAACAATTGGAGAGCGCAGTTCACTGAAACTGCGTGGCACACCAGAGGATGGCGGGGAACGAGGCCAACCAGGCCCAGAAAAAACGGTTCAAGCCAAAGAACCAAAACACCAAAAAGTGAAACACGCCGGCCAGGGCACAAAACACCGTGGCCAGTTCGAGGCTGACCAAGGCCAAGGGCGCGCAGCATTCCCACACGATGAAGGCCCACGCGCACAGCAAGGCCACGCCACGGTTGCGCAGCAGATGGCGCTCCGACAAAGGCCCGTAAATGGCCGCGTTTAAAAAAATGGTCATGGCCGCACCGCTGCGCCATTCGCGCCGCATGATCTTGACCCACCCCGACATGAAATACGAGGTAATGGCCTGGATGGTGATGTACCACAGTCCAGCTTGCCAGCCCAACACCACATCACCGAATACCCCGACCAATTGAGCGATCAACAAGCCCGTCAACACCACCAGTGTCAAAAAATCGCTGCCGCCATTGAAGGCACCGCGCCAACGGATCAGCACCAGCACATTGCTCACAAACAAGCCCACCACCAAGCCCAGCGAACTGCCATACAGAGCAAGCCAGACAGCCGCTATCAAACGCAGGCATAGGTTCAGTCGGTGCATGTCGGGTGCGAACAAAACATCCAAGAAACGGCGAAATTTTGCATCAGGGATATCGCTGCGTTGCACAGACCAGGACCATAAGCCTGCTTCAGACGTGGCAGCACCCATGCGCAAAAACTCCAGGGTCTGAATGGCCAAACTCAGAGCAAACAAAACCTCTAGGGTTCGAACTGCCAGCACCAAAGGGGCGTCAATCAGCATGCGACCTCTGGAGCCGTCATCATCACTTGGGTATCCACCACTTGGTTACGGTCTGACAAGACCATGCGCAACTCAAACTGGTACTGGCGCATGCCGGGATGCAGCTCGCTCAAAAACTGTTGGGCCAAACGCGATGCCATGGCATAGGTCACCAAACCACGCGGATCCGCACCTTCTGGTAAGTCATACAGGTCGGCCCACAAGTGATCGACCAAGTTCTGCTGAGCCAGACCCAGGTTGGTATCGGCGTTGTGCAGCAGGTGGTACCAGCGGCGGGTAAGACGTGGGTAAATCAATACCCAGTCAGACCAAAGGGTGTCCCCGGCCTCGTTGCAGCTTGCGGCACGCGCAAACAACTGAGGCACATGCCCGACGGCATGAAAGAACTTCCAGTTTGGGAAAAAAGCTCGCAGCAAAAACAGCCAAGGGCCCTTGACGATAGGGGTTTTGAAAACCAGCGTCGCTAACAAGACGACGAAATAAGCAGCAAACAAGACTTCGGTCATGGGCCGAAATTTTAAAAGCTCCTTACCAACCGCCGCCCAAGGCCTTGTAGAGGTTCACCAAGTTTTGCAATTGCTGGGTTTGGGCCAGCACGGTGGCTTGTTGCGTGGCAAACAAAGACCGTTTGGCGTCCAGCAACTCCAAGGTGTTGGACGCGCCATTTGCCACACGCAAATCGGTGAGTTGCACACGTGTTTGTTCAGCCCTGAGTTGAGCGTTTTGGGCACGCACTTGTTCGTTAAAGCTGTCGCGTGCGGCCAGCGCATCGGAGACTTCACGGAACCCCACCTGAATGGCTTTTTCGTACTGGGCCACCGCGATGTCTCGGCCCACTTTGGCTGCGTCCAAATTGGCTTGGTTGCGGCCAGCATCAAAGATCGGCAACACCACCTGCGGTGCAAACGACCAGGCAGCATTGCCGTTGTTGAACAAAGCGCTCATGTCACCGCTGACCAAGCCGGCACTGCCGGTCAAGCTGATGCGTGGGAAAAAGGCCGCGCGTGCAGCACCGATGTTGGCGTTGTTGGCTTGCAGCAGTTGTTCGGCTTGACGCACATCAGGGCGGCGTAACAACAGCTCTGCGGGCATGCCTGCAGGCAAATCGGGCAGCAAAGCTTGTTGCGTGAGCGGCAAGCCTTGCGGCAAGTCGGTGGGCAGACTTTGACCGAGCAACAACACCAGCGCATTCTCATCTTGCGAACGCAGCCGCGTGAATTGCGCCAGTGAGGCTTTGGCAGCTTCTAACAAGGACTGGGCCAAACTCAGCTCCAATTGAGACGCAGCTTCGTGGTTGAACTTGAGTTGGGTGAGTTGCAGCGACGTCTCGCGAGAAGCAACGGTGTCACGCGCAATCTGCAGCAAGGCCTCATCGGTCCGCACATTCAAGTAAGCATTGGCCACCGAAGCGACCAAGGCGATGTGCACCGTCTTGCGGGCCTCCTCGCTGGCCAGCAACTGGGCCTGTGCGGCCTGACTCAAAGCGCGCACGCGACCCCACAAATCCACCTCATAGGCCGTCACGCTCAAGCCAGCGGTGTAGGTGCTGGTGATGACGCCCGACGCGTTGGGCAAGCGAGAACCTGTCACGCCTGCGGTGACCGAAGGCAATTCATCGGCACGTTTGACTTGCAGCAAGGCACGTGTTTGCTCAATGTTGAGCACCGCCACACGCAGGTCGCGGTTGTTTTGCAAGGCCAGTTCGATCAAGCGTTGAAGGCGTGCGTCTTTGAAAAAATCTTGCCAAGCCATCTCGGCGGCGCTCGCTTTTGGAGCGCCTGCTTGGGTGCTGCCATCTCCCTGCGCAAAAGAAGTTGGGACGGGGGCGACTGGGCGCTCATAGGTAGGGATCAGGCTGCATCCAGCCAACCCCATCACCACCAAGGCAGCGCAGCAGCGCACAGATCTGGGACCGAACAACGGTGTGGCCTTACTCATGACGGTCGACTCCCAGTTGGTGACCATGCTCGGCATCGAATCGGTGCTGGCGTTCGCTGCCTTTGAAAATGCTGCGCACCACTACAAAAAAGACCGGTACAAAAAACACAGCCAGCACCGTACCCAGCAAACTGCCACCAATCACCCCCGTGCCAATGGCACGTTGGCTGGCAGAGCCTGCGCCACTGGCAATGGCCAAGGGCAGCACACCCAGCATGAAGGCCATAGAGGTCATCAGGATGGGTCGAAAACGCATGTGCGCGGCAGCCAATGCCGATTCAATCAAACTGTGGCCTTGTGCATGCAGGTCTTTGGCAAACTCAATGATCAAGATCGCGTTCTTGGCCGACAAGCCAATGATGGTGATCAGCCCCACCTGGAAGTACACATCGTTGGCGTAGCCTCGCATCCATGTGGCCAACACCACCCCCAGAACACCCAAAGGCACCACCAAAATGACCGACAGAGGAATGGACCAGCTTTCGTACAAGGCAGCCAGACACAAAAACACCGCCAGCACAGCAAAGCCATACAAGATGACAGCTTGCGAGCCAGCCAGCTTCTCCTCGCGTGATTGACCGGTCCACTCAAATGCAAAGCCCTCGGGCAATTGGGCCATCAGACGCTCCATTTCATCCATGGCAGCACCCGAGCTGTAACCGGGCGCTGCAGCACCGCCAATGCGCATGGCGGGGTAGCCGTTGTAGCGTACGGTTTGCATAGCCCCTTTGACCCAGCGCGTGCTGGCAAAGGCCGACAGGGGCACAGATTTGCCTTGTGCATTGGGTGCCGTCAGGCGAAGCAACTCATGCGGCTGCATACGCGCCGAGGTGTCTGCTTGCACCACCACACGTTGCAAGCGGCCTTGGTTGGGGAAGTCGTTGATATAAGTCGAACCCAAAGCGGTAGAGATGGTGGTGTTGATGGCATCAAAACTCACGCCCAAGGCGTTGGCTTTGTCACGGTCAATGTCGATTTGCAGTTGTGGCGCATCTTCCAAACCGTCAGGGCGAAATTGAGTCAACACTGGGCTCTTAGCCGCCAGGCCCAGCAGTTGGTTGCGCGCCGCCACCAAAGCCTCGTGGCCTTTGCCAGCACGATCTTGCAAACGCAAGGTAAAGCCAGAGGCCGTGCCCAACTCTGGAATGGGGGGCGGGCTCAAGGGGAAGATGAAGGCATCACGCACGCTCATGAGCGCCCCAAACGCGCGACCCGCCAAAGCCTGAGCCGATTGCATAGGTGCAGAGCGTTCAGCCCAGTCTTTGAGGGTGACAAAGGCGAGACCAGCGTTTTGTCCTTGACCTGAAAAACTGAATCCCAAAATACCCACCATGCTTTGCACTTCGGGTTGCTTGAGTACAAAGCCCTCGACCTGCTCCATCACTGCCTGGGTGCGTTGTTGCGTGGCACCTGGCGGCAACTGCACATTGACCAAGATATAGCCTTGGTCTTCACTGGGAAGGAACGAGGTGGGTAAACGCAGGTACATCACCACCACGGCAATGATGATGGCCAAATAAATCAACAGATACCGTCCGGCACCTTGAAGCATGCGCGCGACCCAGCTCTCGTAGCTTTTGGTGGTCCGGGTGAAGCCTCGGTTGAACCAACCAAAAAAGCCTGTTTTGCCATGGTGGTGCCCAGCCTGAACTGGCTTGAGCAACGTGGCGCACAAGGCGGGCGTTAGCGACAAAGCCATGAACGCGGAGAATGCAATTGAGCTCACCATCACCGCCGAGAATTGGCGGTAAATATTCCCGACGGAGCCTTTGAAAA
Organism: Comamonadaceae bacterium; assembly: GCA_947451285.1. Lineage (GTDB taxonomy): Bacteria > Pseudomonadota > Gammaproteobacteria > Burkholderiales > Burkholderiaceae_C > Limnohabitans. The sequence continues at coordinate 46,612 of CANFYL010000004.1, read as the reverse complement.
ACGCCAAGGGTACGAACACGGCAATCAAGACCACCGTCACACCGACGATCGCGCCAGATATTTGACCCATGGCTTTGCGTGTCGCGACCAAAGGAGACAAGCCCTCCTCGCTCATGATGCGTTCGACGTTTTCCACCACCACAATGGCGTCGTCCACCACGATACCAATGACCAACACCATGCCAAACATGGTCAACACGTTGATCGAAAAGCCCAAGGCCAGCAAGGTGGCAAAACTGCCCATCAAGGCCACTGGCACCACGATGGTCGGGATGATGGTGTAGCGAAAGTTCTGTAAGAACAGGTACATCACCAAAAACACCAAGACGATGGCTTCAAGGAGCGTTTCAGCGACTTGCGCGATCGAGATTTTCACAAATCGGGAGCTGTCGTAGGGAATGCTCCAGTGCACCCCTTTGGGGAAATAGGCTTCGAGTTCTGCCATACGATCGCGCACCGCTTTGGCTGTGGCCATGGCATTGCCACTGGGCGAAAGTTGCACGCCAATGCCGGCTGCTGGCTTGCCATTCAAGCGGGCGGAGGTGGCGTAGGTTTGGGCCCCTAGCTCGATGCGTGCCACATCTTTCAAGCGCACGGCAGAGCCATCGGTGTTGGCTCGCAAGATGATGTTGGAGAACTGCTCAACACTGCTGAGTTGACCATCCACCACCACCGTGGCAGACATGGATTGGGTGATGAGGTTGGGCAAGTCGCCCATGCTTCCAGAAGATACCTGAGCGTTTTGTGAACGGATGGCGCTGTTCACATCGGCGGGAGATAGGTTGAAGCCGGTGAGCTTGGCAGGATCGATCCAGATACGCATGGCGCGCTCGGTACCAAACAACTGCGCCTGACCGACGCCGGGTAAGCGCTGAATTTCAGGCAACACATTGCGTGAGCCGAAGTCACCCAACGCCACGATGTCGAAATCGGGTGAGTCCGACGACAGCATGATGAAGACCAAGAAGTTGGTACGTGTTTTTTCCACACGGACCCCTTGCTGTGTCACAGCTGCGGGTAAACGTGGCGCGGCACGCGACAAGCGGTTTTGAACATCGACTTGGGCCAGGTCGGGGTTGGTACCGGGTTCAAAGCTGATGGTGATGGTGCCAGTGCCATTGGCTTGGGCAACCGACTCCATGTAAATCATGCCAGGGGAGCCATTCATCTCGCGCTCGATCACACTGAACACGCTGTCTTCCAGTGTTTGGGCTGAAGCACCGGGGTAGCCTGCAGTGATCAAAATCGATGGCGGGGCTACAGGCGGGTATTGAGAGATCGGTAACTGGGTGATGGACAAGCCACCAAGACCCAAAATGAAAAGCGAAATCACCCATGCAAAGATGGGCCGGTTGATGAAGAAATGGGCCATGTCAAAGGCCCTTTATTTGCTGGCCGCCGAAGCAGCAGCGGATACCGGCGCGGCGCTTGGCTCTGTGGCAGGCAACTTGACTTTAGGATCCCACGGCACTGTCTTAACAGGCGCACCAGGCACCGTCATCTTTTGAAAGCCATCGACGATAACTTGCTCGCCCACTTCCAAACCTTCCAAGATCAGCCATTGGTTGTTTTGAGCGGGGCCAACTTTGACATTTCGAGAGACAGGTTTGTTGTCTGCGCCAACCACCAACACGGTGTCTCCCTGACCGGTTCTAGTCACAGCTTGCTGCGGTAAAGCAATAACTCTTGGCAACTCAGCTTGGGACAAACGAACGCGCACATATTGTCCAGGCAGCAACAGTCCATCCTTGTTGGGCATCTCAGCGCGAAGCGTCACTTGGCCAGAGGTGGGGTCGACCGTCAAGTCTGTGAACAACAACTTGCCTTTGTAAGGTAACTCGCTGCCATCTTCCAACACCACACGCACCGCCAGTGAACCATCTGCAGCGCTACGCAGTTGTTTCGTTGCAATCGCCTTGCGCAAACTCAGCACATCGGCCGTCGACTGCGTGAAATTCACATAAACCGTATCGGTTTGTTGAATCAGTGCCAGTTGCGTAGCCTCTGCTTGGCTGACCAAGGCGCCCTCGGTGACCAAGGCCTGACCAATACGTCCTGATATTGGGGCAGTAACGCTGGCATATTCAAGGTTAATGCGCGCACTTTGTAATGCAGCTGCAGCTGCGGCAACATCAGCTTCAGCTTGCTTTTGGCTGGTCACAAGCGAGGAGAATTCTTGCTGACTCACCGCGTTGGCCTCTGCCAAAGGTTTGAACCGTTGTACCTGCGCATTGGCCTGTAATAAATTGGCATGCGCTTTGGACAAGCTGGCTTGGGCACTGTCGTAGGTTGCGCGGTAAGGGGCTGGGTCAATTTGAAACAACAACTGTCCTGCGCTAACCTGACTGCCCTCTTTGAACAAGCGTTGCATCACCACGCCATTGACACGTGCACGTACTTGTGCAACACGCAAGGGACTGACACGCCCGGGCAACTCGGTTTGCAGCGCCACGCGTTGTTGCTCAACCGTGATCACCCCAACGGTGGCCAATGGCGGACCGCCATTGCCGCTGGGCGGTGACGCACCTTCTTTAGCGCCGCACCCCAACAAGACGCTGATGGTGCAAGCGATGAAAGCCAGATGAACACTTCGAATGAAGAGTGGCAAGGTGTGATTGACGGGACTTGTCTTGACCATGACGAACCTTTGGTGATACCCGAGCTTGCTTTTCCACAAGCAGAAAAGCCACTTTGTACGCGAATACAAAGTGGCTTAAATTTTGGTGGGACCAGCGGGGGTCGAACCCACGACAAACGGATTAAAAGTCCGCTGCTCTACCAACTGAGCTATGGTCCCAATTCGCGGAGCATTTGAGTTTTTCACATGCATCGCGAAGCCTCAAATTATAGCGCTATTTTGAGCGTTTTGCCAGTGCACGTGAAGAAATTTGATCAAGTACCCAGCCTGCAGCGCATTGTCCAAATGTGGCGGTCACGCTCACGACGGAACCATAACCGTGGCAGTTCAAACTGCCATCGCCTTCTAGGTCACAACTGGCATCGGGAGGGGCGACGGATTCACGGCTGAACACACACGCCAGCCCAATTTTTTTGCCATCTCGCGCAGCACCGAACTGACGACGCAAGCGGTAGCGCAACTGTGCCAGCAAGGGATCATGGGTGGTGAATGCAAGGTCATCGATGTCCACCTTGTGCGCCAAACGCTTTCCGCCTGCAGCTCCAACGCTGATGAACAGGGCGGAGTTTTGCAAAGCCCAAGCTGCCATAGCTGATTTGGCTTTGACTTGATCGCAGGCGTCGATGACTGCATCGACGGGACCTGTCAAGACGTCTGGCCAATTGCTGGGTTCTACAAAGTCTTCGATACACCTCACATGGCAATGCGAATTGATGAGAGCGATACGTTCTCGCATGGCCTGAACTTTGGACTGTCCGACCGTGCTGGTTAGCGCATGAATTTGGCGATTGATGTTGGATTCTGAAACATGATCGAGGTCAATCAATGTCAGATGGGCTACGCCACTTCGAGCCAGGGCTTCTGCCGCCCAAGAACCCACCCCACCGATGCCCACCACAGCCACATGTGAAAGACGAATTTGATTCGCTCCGCTCACCCCATAAAGACGATCTAGTCCGCCAAAGCGGCGTGCCAAATCTGCGTCGTCCATCACGCGAGGCTGCGTTCCAACCGCGCCACTTGATGGCGAATCGACAACACCGCCCCCAGCACAATGGCTGCAACGGCTGCAAAGGAGTTCAAGCTCAAAGTTGAAATGCCACTCAAACCTTGGCCGAAGGTGCAACCCAAGGCGGTGACACCACCAATGCCCATCAATGCAGACCCGATCAAATGTTGCGACAAATCATCGACACTGGCAAAGCCCTCCCAGCGAAATGTTTTTTGCTGAACAGCAGAAACGGCTGAACCAACGATGACACCTGTGACCGAAACGACACCCACTGTCAAAAACTTTGACTTGTCGCTGAAGAACATCAACCAGTCAAGGGTATGCGCCACAGGGGCGACAAAACTCATGGCTTCGATACGGCCTGAATAGGTGCCCAAATACACGGGCTCTAATGTTTCTGGATGCTCAGGTAAAAAACCAAAATGTCCGCTGACCCACCACATGAGCACAATCAAAGCACCCACACCCAGGCTGGCCAACAAGTTTTCAAATGTCCAAAAATCAGCATGACGCAACACCCACAGCACCAATAGGACACCCAGCACATAACCAGTCCAAATATTGGTCGATTCGTTGGCAATACCCGTCACACTGGCAATCAGGGTGCCTAAGTCGGCATTGCTTGGCATGCTCAAAGAGATAGCATCCACCGTGTTGACGCGCAACACCGCGGTGATGCCTTTGAGAGTGGCGAAAGCGCTTAAACCCAGTACCAGAAAAACGACCAGGGATTTGAGATTGCCCGCACCAATACGTACCAAGGTTTTGTTGCCACATCCCGAGGCCATGACCATTCCATAGCCAAACATCAATCCGCCAGCTGTTGAGGATAACCACATGAAACGATTGCCAGCGTAGAGTGTTTTACTGGAGTCAATCAAACCGAGCTGTGACAAGGCAGCAAAGCCAATCATGGCGACGCCAACGGCCAAAACCCATTGGTGTGCGCGGGTCCAGTCACCCATATTGAAAACATCCGCAATCGCACCCATGGTACAAAAGTGAGTACGCTGGCTGATAACACCAATCGCAACAGCGATCAAGAAAAAAGCCCCTAAAACCTGCTGGGTGAGTGCTGTCACTTCATTCATTTGAGCCTTGCTAGGCGTTCGCGCGCGGCGCTAGCTGCCTCAGATTGGGGGTAGGTTTTCATCACATCTTCCAGCGTCTTTCGAGCCGCCTTGAGGTCTTTCAACTCAAGTTGACAGTTGGCGATCGACAGCATGGTTTCTGGCGCACGAGGGTGCTCGGAAGACTTACTCAATAGCGCATTGAAATTACGGATAGCTTCCTTGTAATCACGATTGGCGTACTGTGCATTGCCTAACCAGAACAATGCCGTGGCGCTGTAGCCACTGGTGGGGTAGCGACGAATGAAATCTGTGAAAGAGGAACTGGCGGCAATGAAGTCACCTTTACGAAAGACGCCCAGAGAATCTTCAAAGAACCTGATTTCCGCAGGTTCAGCCAAAAACTCTAAACCATCGACTTGAACTTTGACGGGTTCAAATTTACGCAATCTCTCCTCGACCGCTTGTGATGCAGATTTTGCGGCGTCTTGCTGCTGACGTAACTCTTGAGAAAGTTGCTCCTTCTCGCCACGCAAGCGTGCGATCTCCGCGCTGAGCGTTTCGAACTGATTTTGCTGGTCGAGAAGACTGCGCTGTATTTGTTGGATCTCACCACCTATCTGCTGAATTTCTCCACGTTGGCGCTCTACCTTTTGGCGGAGATCCAAAATCGCACGTCGCGCTTCATCGTCTTCGAACAATGCAGCTTGGGCCGCTGGAATTGCCAAACAGGCAAGCACCCAAGCCATCGCCTGGAGCTTAAAAGTCCGTTGCGATTTCATCGGTAGCTGATCTCAGTGCGGCGATTTTTAGCGAATGAACCCTCATCCATACCGGTTGCCGCTGGTTTTTCCTTGCCATAGCTCACGGCTTCAATCTGGTTGTCCGAGACTCCGAGCACTGAGAGGACGCGCCTGACAGCTTCAGCGCGCTTTTGCCCCAATGCCAAGTTGTACTCGCGTCCCCCACGATCATCCGTATGCCCTTCAAGGGCAGCCTTGCGGTTTTTGTCGGCGCGCAGGAAGCGTGCGTGCGCATCGAGCATTTTTTGAAACTCAGGCTTAACGCTGTAGCTGTCGTAATCGAAGTAAACGATAGTTTCAACGCCAGCAGGACCAGCTTTGACACCACCGGCCACACCTGACAAACCACGCGCATCAAGTCCAGCGACCGCTGCACCACCTGGTGTTAGAGCTGAACCAGAACGGTCATCGACCGGAACTTCATCTAATTTGACGCCGGAGGCGCAACCAGACAAAAAAGCAGTGAGGGCAATCAGCAAAAGAAATTTATTCATGACGGGTACTTAAAGTGATTGAAAGATCAGGGTTGAGTTTTGGTGTAAGGGCCCCAATGCGGCTCGCGCAAATCGCCGCCCTGCCCTGATAAACGGGCTTTGATTCGACCATCGAGGGTGGTTGTCATCAATGCTTCACGGCCGCTTTGTTGAGTTGCATAAACCAACAATCGACTGTTCGGAGCAAAGCTGGGTCGCTCATCGGCCGTTGTGTCGGTGATGGGGGATGCATTGCCACTGTTCAAGTCCATCACATGCAGCTTGAAGGCACCTCCAATGCGCGAAACGTAAGCCAACCAGCGGCCATCAGCACTGAGTGATGGCGAGATGTTGTAACTGCCATTGAATGTCACACGGTTGGCCGGACCACCCATGGCTGGCATACGGTAAATCTGGGGTGATCCACCTCGGTCACTGACAAAATAAACAGCGCTGCCATCGGGAGAAAACACAGGCTCTGTGTCAATTCCAGCAGACTGCGTGAGCCGACGTGGTTCTCCGCCTTCACTGTCGATCAAAAACAATTGCGACCCCCCATCACGGCTGAGCGTGACAGCCAAGGTTCGACCATCTGGGGACCATGATGGCGCACTGTTAGAGCCACGAAAGTTCGCTACTGCGCGTCGTTTGCCAGATGCTACATCGTGCACATAGATCACCGGCTTGCGTGATTCGAAAGAGACGTAGGCCAGTTGTGTTCCTGTTGGCGACCAGCTGGGTGAGATGATGGGTTCTGGACTGGCGAGTGCAGATTGGGCATTTTCCCCATCTGAGTCGGCCACCCAAAGGTTATAGCGTGTACCGGCTTTGGTCACATAGGTGATGCGGGTGGAAAAAACACCCCGCTCTCCAGTGAGTTTTTCGTAAACAAAATCAGAAATTCGGTGCGAGGCCAACCGGAGATCGCCTGCAACGACCACATAACTCATGGCTCCCAAATCTTGTCCACGGACAACATCCCACAGCCGTAAACGAACATCGAAGCGACCGTCGGCCATTTTGCCGATACTGCCCGTGAGTAAAGCATCTGCACCCAATTGACGCATGGCGCTCAGATCTGGGCGCTCGGTTTCATCGACGGTCTTGCCTGCCGACAGGCCACGAAACTGACCGCTGCGCTCCAAGTCAGCTTGCACGATGGTGGAAATTTTTTGAGGGGACGCATCTTCACCTCTGAACGGGCCAAAGGCGATCGGCACCTGTGTCAAGCCAACGCCTGACACTTCAACGCGAAATTGCGCCCTGGCAGAAATGCTCAACATGGCCAAGAACAGCCATGCAATCAAGGTTGCCCCAACTTTACGGCGTGAAAAGATCATGGTTCAATTTTGGCGCTATCGAAAGACGCTGGATATAAACAACATAGGATTTTAGTGTCTAGATGACTGACGATAATGGGGCAATTACCCACCTCCCCACAGACTGCCCATGAGCATCGATTTAATGCCTCTCGAGTCAATCTCTTTATGGAAGCGACTGCGGCGCGTAGCACCCTGGTTTTCCGGCCATACGGGCACCCTGGCCCTTGGGATTTTTGGGATTTTCGTTGGGGCAGCCACAGAGCCGGCTATTCCTGCTTTGATGAAGCCTTTGTTGGACAAGGGCTTCCAAGAGGGCAGTTTTGCTTTGTGGCAAATACCTGTTGTTTTACTGCTTTTATTTGCCGTTCGGGGCGCTGCTGGATTTATTGCCGCTTATTGTTTGGCACGGGTAACTAACACGTCAATGGAGCAAATTCGGCAGCGCTTGTTTGAAAAGCTTTTACGTGCAGATCCTCTTTTATTTCAAAACCAACATGCCAGTGGGTTGACGAACACCATGGTGTATGAGGTCAACAATGGTTCGTCTTTGTTGGTTTCCACCCTGCTCTCATTTGCCAAAGATTTGGTTACCTTGGTTGCACTGATGGGATATTTGCTGTTTTTGAACTGGAAGCTGACTTTGATTGTGTTTGCCATCGTTCCCCCTGTTGCATGGATAGTGAAACACCTGTCTAACCGCTTGGACCGTGTCACACGCGCCGGTCAGGATGCCACTGAAGAGTTGGCCTATGTGGTGGAGGAAAACGTGTTGGCCTACCGCATGGTTCGTCTGCACAATGCACAAACTGCTCAAGCACATAGATTCTCAGAATTCAATCTTAAACTTCGGCAACTTGCCATGAAAGCGGTTGTTGCCAATTCGGTCATGACGCCTTTGATTCAGATGCTGGCAGCTTTGGCCCTGTCTACTGTGATCAGCGTGGCATTATGGCAAAGCACAGGTCAAGGTTCTGACAATACGGTGACGGTAGGCGGCTTTGCATCGTTCATCACGGGCATGCTGATGCTCATCTCGCCTATCAAGCATTTGTCTGAAGTGACCGGCATGCTCACGCGAGGAGTGACTGCACTAGAGCGTGGATTAGAACTTCTGGACAAGACACCGGATGAGAGACAAGGTGCATACAGAAGTGAAAAAAATCAATGTGAAATTCGTTTTGATAATGTGCGACTGCAATACCCCAATGCAATACAAGCTGCACTTGACGGTGTAAGTCTGACAATTCAACCGGGGCAAACCGTGGCCTTTGTAGGCGCCTCTGGCTCGGGCAAAACCACATTGGCTAATTTACTACCAAGGTTTTTAGAGCCTACGTCGGGACAAATCAGTTTAGGTGGCGTGCCATTGCCCGAATGGAATTTGGACAGTCTGCGCGCTCACATGGCCTATGTGAGTCAAGATGTTGTGATGTTCAATGACACGGTCGCTCACAACATCGCGCTTGGTTCTGACGTGAATGAAGGGCGAATTTGGGAAGCTTTACAAGCGGCTAATTTGGATTCTTTTGTGCGCGGGTTACCTCAGCAAGAAAATACGTGGGTCGGACACAATGCCACACAATTTTCTGGCGGCCAGCGTCAGCGATTGGCAATTGCGCGTGCGATTTACAAGAATGCACCCATCTTGATCTTGGACGAAGCCACATCGGCGCTTGACAGCGCATCTGAACATGCGGTCAAGACAGCCCTTAAGGCCTTAATGCACAACCGCACATCGCTGGTCATCGCACACCGACTCTCCACCATTGAACATGCGAACGTCATAGTGGTGATGCAGCGCGGGCGGATTGTAGAAATGGGGCAACACGATCAGCTGCTTGCCTCTGGCGGCGTATACGCCAAGCTTTATCTCTCGCACAACGAGCATGGCGTTATGGATGAGACAGCCGCAGAGCATTGAATAAGCTCAAGAAATTCTGGGCTTCCTGGCGCAAACTGAATCGCTGTAAAAGCTTAGCAGCGCCCAACTGCCCCATGTCATCGCAGAGAGCGGGATTCTCAATCAGTTGATCAATCGCGGTGGCCAGTGCAACTGAAGACTCGGCAGAAAAATGTAAGCCTGTCTCTTGATGACTGACCAACTCAGTACCTCCACCCACATTGCTGGTGATAACAGGCAAGCCAAATGACATGGCTTCGGCCATGGAGTTACCAATACCTTCACCCGGCTTGAGTGTGGGTTGTATGTAGATGTGCGCGGACTTCAAAAATTCCGGCACATCGCTACGGTAACCATGCACATGGACATGCTGTGAAAGTAAAGGCGATTGGGCCACAACAGTGCGAATGGAGGGCCCACACTCTCCTACAAGATCAAGTCGCCAATTGATTGATCTCAAATGCTTGGCCACGGCATCAAGCAATAAAGCAAGACCTTTGATGGGACGGTCATTGGCGATACACAATAAGCAAGCGGTGTCAGTCAGGGATCGATTTCTTCGGTCGGGCTGAGGATGTATTTGCAACAATTGGCTGTAGCCGGGGTAAATGGTTTCAAAGCGCCCAGGATGACTCGGATAAAAACGCCTCGCTTCGTGCCTCAACTTGTCAGCAATAGCTTGAGACATGCACACCACAGCATCAAGTCTTGGTGACAAATAGGTGAACCAGTCTTGCACATAAAAAGCGCTCACACCGCCAATCGCCCCCCGTGTGCCAACAATTGGTGTTTTGAATTTAAATTGTCGCTTGGCAGTCAAGGCGACCGATAAAGCCCGGCTTGTGTAGCACAAACACACATCCGCCGAGAATTGCGCCACCAAGTCGCTGTAACGTCGGGCTGCACTTTTATCGAATCGCCCTTTGAGCGGCACCTTCGCAACCACATCAATTTCTCTTGACCAATCTTTGCTGTGGGCAGTGGATGCTGGTTCAACAACCACATGGACTTTTTGCCCCATATGCTGCAACTCGCGCAACATCATCAAGGAATAGCGATCCAAGTCTCTGGTGAAGACAAGAATAGACAGCGAATGCTCTTGTGTCATAGCAAGACTATGTCGTACTGCTCTTGAGCCATGGCCATTTCACTTCGTAGAGAAATTGGCTTTCCGATGAAATCGCTCAAACCCGCCAAGTGCTGACTTTCTTCATCCAACAAGACGTCAATGACGCTAGGCGCAGCAATGACCCGAAACTCCCTAGGATTGAATTGCCGAGCCTCACGCAAGATCTCACGCAAGATGTCATACGTCACAGTTCGTGCAGTTTTGACATTCCCTTTGCCATCGCATACAGGGCAGGGTTCGCACAACATGTGCGCCAAGGATTCACGGGTGCGTTTGCGCGTCATTTCCACCAAACCCAAAGCGGAATAGCCACTGACCATGGTCTTGACACGATCACGAGCGAGCTGTTTACGAAACTCATTCAGCACAGCATCTCGATGGTCTTCTCGCAGCATGTCAATGAAATCTGCGACGATGATGCCACCTAAATTGCGCAGGCGCAGTTGCCGCGCAATAGCTCCGGCAGCTTCCAAGTTAGTTTTAAAAATTGTTTCATCAAAGTTGCGCGCACCGACAAACCCCCCGGTGTTCACATCCACTGTGGTCAGCGCCTCCGTTTGATCGATGATGAGGTAGCCACCAGATTTCAAATCCACGCGGCGACCTAGGGCACGAGCCACCTCTTCGTCAATGCCGTATAGATCGAAAATGGGCCGCTCCCCCTTGTACAAAGCAAGTTTTTGGGTTGCTGCAGGCATGAACTCTGATCCAAAGGAATGCAATAGTTCGAATTGTTCTTTGGAGTCAATGCGTATGGTTTGCGTGGCTTCGCTGACCAGGTCACGCAAAACGCGTTGCAGCAAGTTCAAATCTTGATGCAACAATGACATTGGCGGTAACCTCAAAGAGGCATCTTTGATGCGAGTCCAAGTTTTGCGAAGGTAGCCAATGTCTTCACTCAATTCCTTATCAGTGGCGTCTTCACCATTTGTGCGCAAGATATAGCCACCTGTTTGCGCATTGGGCGAAATTTCTTCAGCTAGTTTCTGCAAACGACGGCGTAAGTTTTCGCGCTGCTCGAGCGGAATTTTTTGAGACACGCCGATGTGTTGATCTTGAGGCAGAAAAACCAGCAAACGACCGGCAATACTTATTTGTGATGATAGGCGGGCACCCTTGCTGCCAATAGGATCTTTGATGACTTGCACCATCAAGGACTGGCCCTCAAACACTTGTTTTTCGATCGGCACTGGCGCAATAGTTAGACCGCCGTCTGATTCGGCATGACGGGCCGACACGGTGCTCATCAAATCAGCAACATGCAAGAAGGCAGCACGCTCCAAGCCAATGTCAATGAATGCCGATTGCATGCCTGGCAACACGCGCGAGACTCGTCCCAGATACACATTACCAACCAACCCGCGTTCGAGCGTTCTCTCTACATGGAGTTCTTGAACGGCACCACTTTCGACGACAGCTACGCGGGTCTCTTGGGGCGACCAGTTGATCAAAACATCTTGTTGCATGGTGAGCCTATGGAGTTACACCTTGAAACCGAAATCACGCAAAATCTGCGCAGTCTCGAACATGGGCAGGCCCATGATGCCAGAGTAACTGCCGTTGATATGCTCTATATGGGCGGCTGCGCTTCCCTGAATTGCGTAGGCACCAGCCTTTCCCATGGGCTCGCCACTGTCCACATAGCGCTTGATTTGTTGATTTGTCATAGGGGCAAAGCGAACGCTCGAAATGCTTAAGGCCTGACGCTGCTTGCGAACAGTCCCCACAGCGACCGCAGTCAACACCCGATGTGTATTGCCACTGAGAGCGCTCAGCATCTGTTGGGCATGGTTGTGGTCGTTGGGCTTGCCCAAAATGGCGGCACCTAAAGCCACTGTCGTGTCAGAGCACAACACGGGAGCTGCCACTAAGCCCCGGTACTTGATGCGCATCAGCGCCGCAGTGAGTTTAAGTAAGGTCACGCGCTGCACATAGGCCTTGGGGTTTTCTGATGGCAGCACCACCTCTAAAGCCTCGGCATCCTCGCTCGAATCTGGTAAGAGCAGTTCATAAGGCACGCCCAATTGCTCGAGCAATTGGCGACGCCTGGGACTTTGTGAAGCCAAATAAACAAAGGGATAAGAAGACATCACATCACTCGCGGTGGTAGGGATGGTTGGCATTGATCGACCATGCCCGATAGAGCTGCTCGACCAATAAAACGCGAACCATGGCATGCGGTAAGGTCAAGTCAGACAAACGAATGCGCTCATGGGCATTTTGTTTGAACTCAGGATCTAGGCCGTCTGGACCGCCAATGACCAAAGCCACATCGTCGGCTTCGAGTTGCCACTGTTTGAGTTTTTGCGCCAATCCGAGCGTGGTGAGGTGGGTGCCACGTTCATCCAACGCCACGATGCGGCAACCACGCGGTATAGCAGTTTGAATGCGCTCACGCTCTGCCGCATGCAGGGTGTCTATTGTTTTTGAACCACGGGGCTCTGTTTTGACCGCTTTGAGTTCTAGCTTGATCTCTGATGGAAAACGCTTTGCATAGTCATCCCACGCGGTCTGCGCCCAATCTGGGACACGCAATCCCACGGCGACCACCCACAGCCTCATGCCTTGCGAGTAAGCGGCTTCTTAGCCGCAGTTTTTTTAGCCGCAGGTTTGGTTGCAGACTTCTTGGCCAATGGCTTACCGACCACTTTGGTGACTGGCTTGGTGCTGGATTTGAACGTGGTTTTGGGTGCAGTCTTGGCAGCTGTTCTTCTTGCAGCTGTCTTGGCCGTTGTTGGATGATCTGTTGTTTTTTTAGACGACGGTTTTTTAGCACTGGCCTTTTTTACCGCGATTTTAACTTGAGGCTCAGCAGCGATGGGGGGTGCAGGTTTAGGAGCACCAAACTTCAATCGAACAGGCTTCTCACCCCATATTTCTTCCAAGTTGTAGTACTGACGGATCGTTGGTTGCATGACATGCACCACAACTGCACCACAGTCAACAATGATCCACTCGCCGTTGTCCTCGCCTTCGATGCGGGGTTTGGGAAAACCAGCTTCGCGCACTTTGTCACGCACGCTCGCAGCCAAGGCCTTGGTTTGTCGGTTGGAAGTGCCAGACGCGATGATGACACGCTCGAACAAGGAAGAGAGATGCTCGGTATCAAACACACTGAGAGATTGGGCTTTCACATCCTCCAAGGCATCGACAATGCAACGTTGGAGTTTTTGAACATCTTTTTTAGCGAGTGAATCAGTCATCAGAGTGTGTTTGGTAAAGGCGGTGTTGTTCAATATAGCGTTGCACAGAAAGGGGCAACAATGGTGGCATGGTCACGCCACGGGCGATACGGGATCGAATGTCGGTCGCGCTCACCGCCTGAGGTGTCATGTCTAATCTTTGCACGTCGGCAGATACACCATTGTGCCACTGTGCAAAATTCGGGCTGGCAGTGTCATCCTCCATCTCAGGTCGCTGTGCAACCACCACTGTTGCCATGCGCAAAATATCTTCCCATCGTCGCCAAGTCTTAAATGCACGTGCCTGATCCTCACCAATAAACAAAAACAGCGCCGCTTGCGGGTTTTCGTTTTTCAGGTCGACCAAGGTGTCAATGGTGTAGGTGGGTCCAAGGCGCTCAATTTCACGACAATCCACACAACTCGGTTGAATGTCATCGAATGCCAGATGAACCATGGCCAAACGGTGTGAGGCATCCGTCAATGGACGTGCTTTGTGCCATGCCGATCCTGTTGGGATGACTCGCAAAAGATCCAACTGAAATTGAGACAAAGCCGCACGAGCCATAGCCTGATGCGCCACATGCGGAGGATCAAATGCACCACCAAAAACGCCAATACGATTCACGAGAGCCAATCTCTGCGCACTAAAAATTCGTGCGTCAACGCATGTTCAGGAGTTCCTGGCTCGTAATGATGCTGGTAAGACCAACTCACCAGTGGCGGCATGGACAACAAAATAGATTCCGTACGACCGCCCGATTGCAGACCAAAGTGCGTCCCTCTGTCCCAAACCAGATTGAATTCGACATAGCGACCACGACGGTAAAGTTGGTGCGCCCGCTCACGCTCACCGTATGCAGTTTTCTCGTGCCGCTCGACGATGGGCATGTAAGCAGGTAAGAACGCATCGGCCACACTGCGTAACATAGAAAAACTTTTATCAAATCCCAACTCTGAGAAGTCGTCAAAGAACACACCGCCAATACCGCGTTGCTCGTCACGATGCTTCAGACAAAAGTAATCGTCACACCACGTTTTAAACCTTGGGTAGAGTTCCGCACCAAAGGGCTGCAAGGCCTCTCGACAAGTTTGGTGGAAATGCACTGCGTCTTCGCTAAAGCCGTAATAAGGAGTCAAGTCCATGCCGCCGCCAAACCATGCCACGGTGTCTCCGTTGATCGGTGTAGCTGCAATCATGCGAACATTCATGTGCACAGTTGGCACATAGGGGTTGCGGGGATGAAACACCAGAGATACCCCCATAGCCTCAAATGGCGCGCCCGCCAACTCGGGTCGATGCTGGGTAGCAGAGGGCGGGAGTTTGGGCCCCTGCACATGTGAAAAGCCACAACCCGCGCGCTCGAAAACGGCTCCATTCTCGAGAATTTTTGTAATTCCATTGCCTTGCAATTGCTCACCTGGACCTTTTTTCCAAGCGTCTGACACAAACGTGCCGCCATCTTTTTGGGAAACAGCTTCCACGATGCGGGACTGCAAACCCATCAGGTATTCGCGAACAGACTCTGCAACAGGTGTCATTTATCAATCCTTGGATTTAAAGAGACTTGCTTGATGGGTTGAACTGGGGCAGCTTGGGACACATGAAACCCTTTAACGCCCTCGTAAACACGAGCAATATGCGCATAGTCGTCATCCTCAACCCCGGACAAATGCATGAAATGCGAAAGGTCCACTTTTTTTTGACCATAGTCGATACGTACCATGCACAAGGGCACATTTGCCAGGGTGGACAGCTGGTAGAAACCGCTTCGCCAACCATCAGTGCGACGGCGTGTACCTTCAGGAGACAAGGCCAACCAAAAATAGTGATTCTCAGCTTGATGCTTTTTGAACAAGTTCAACAAGTGAGCGACAACCCCTTGGGATGAGGAACGATCAATCGAGACGCCTCCTAGCCAAGTCAACCATCGACCAAATAAAGGTATATCAAACAAGGTGTGTTTTGCTAAAAATTGAACTGGCAGACCAATAGACCATTTGACCAAGATCATCACCACAAAATCCCAGTTACTGGTGTGTGGATAGCCAATGAGAACGCCCTGTTTCGAGGGCAAACCGTCAAAGGAATAACGCCAACCAACCAAAGTCAGTGCTGCACGCGCCAAGCGACTGCCCATGAACTGGATTGGCAGTTCGGATTGGGAATAAGTCTGAGGCATTGGACAGTATTCTTGCGTTCAACGCGCGATAGCTCGATGACCAATGTCGCGACGGTACTGCACACCATCAAAATGAATGGTTTGGGCAGTTTCATAAACCAACTGCTGGGCCTGCTTGAGCGTCCCACCCAAAGCAGTCACGCACAAAACGCGTCCGCCCGTAGTGCGCAACTCACTTGCTTGCTGGGAAGTTGCAGCGTGAAAAACGACTACTTCGTCCGTGTCTTTTGGCAAACCCGTGATCAGGTCACCCCGACGCGGTTGCTCTGGGTAACCATGCGCTGCCATGACAACTCCCACTGCACTGCGCCGGTCCCACTGCAACTCGATGCCATCGAGTTGCTTACCCGTCTCGGATTCAGTGGCTGCCAACAACACATCTACGAGGTCGGTTTTTAAACGCATCATGATGGGTTGGGTTTCGGGGTCTCCCATACGGCAATTGAACTCCAAGGTTTTGGGCTTACCCTGGGCATCGATCATCAAGCCGGCATAGAGAAAACCTGTGAAAACGATGCCATCTTTTTCCATGCCCCGAATGGTTGGAAGAATAATTTCGCGCATGGCACGCGCATGGACCTCTGGCGTCACAACAGGCGCAGGGGAATACGCACCCATGCCACCTGTGTTTGGGCCCTGATCTGCGTCCAACAGGCGCTTGTGGTCTTGACTGGTTGCCAGTGGGAGTACATGGCGACCATCGCACATGACGATAAAGCTCGCCTCATCTCCCACTAAAAACTCTTCAATGACCACCCGTGCGCCACCTGCGTTGTGAGCCACACCCAAGGTGTTATCGACCAACATGAAATCAATCGCTTGATGCGCTTCTTTCAAGTTCATAGCCACCACCACACCTTTGCCTGCGGCCAAGCCATCAGCTTTCACCACGATCGGAACGCCCTTAGCGTTCACGTAGGCATGCGCAGCAGCAGGGTCGGTGAAGGTTTCGTACTCCGCAGTCGGTATGTTGTGTCGTTTCATGAAGGCCTTGCTGAAGGCCTTGGAGCTTTCGAGCTGAGCCGCCGCTTGGGTAGGACCAAAGATGCGCAAGCCGTATGCTCGAAACTCGTCCACCACACCTGCGGCTAAGGGCGTCTCTGGACCGACCACCGTGAGTTCAATCTGCTCAGTTTGGGCAAACTCGCGCAGCGCTTTGACATCTGTCAGCTCAATGTTCTCAAGCCGTTTGTCCCTTGCCGTTCCGCCATTGCCTGGGGCCACAAACACCGTTTGCACCTTGTGAGACTGTGCGAGTTTCCAAGCCAAAGCGTGCTCTCGGCCACCTCCGCCAATGACCAAAATTTTCATAGCTCGGCGTTGTGATAGACCTCTTGCACATCGTCAAGGTCTTCCAACACATCCAGTATTTTTTGCATTTTGAGAGCGTCCTCACCGCCGAGTTCAATTGTGTTCTCAGGACGCCAAGTCACTTCAGCCACCGCCGGCTTGATACCGGCTGCTTCCAGTGCTTTTTGGAGTGACTCAAATTGAAAGGCAGAGGTCAGCACCTCGATAGCCCCGTCATCACCTGTGATCACATCGTCAGCGCCTGCGTCCAGCGCAATTTCCATGATTCGTTCTTCGTCGCTACCAGGAGCAAAAATAATTTGCCCACAGTGTTTGAACTGAAAAGACACAGAACCTTCGGTCCCCAAGTTACCACCGTATTTGCTAAAGGCATGACGCACTTCAGCCACGGTACGGACTTTGTTATCAGTCATGGTGTCCACGATGATGGCGGCACCTGCAATGCCGTAACCTTCGTAACGAATTTCCTCGTAGCTCACACCCTCGAGGTTGCCAGTCGCTTTATCTATGTTGCGCTTGATATTGTCAGCAGGCATATTGGCTGCTTTGGCTTTTTCAATCGCCAATCGCAAGCGGGGGTTGATGTCGAGGTCAGCCCCACCTAAACGGGCAGCGACCATGATTTCACGGATGAGTCGGGTCCAGATGCGGCCACGCTTTTCGTCTTGTCGCCCCTTTCGGTGCTGGATGTTGGCCCATTTGCTATGTCCCGCCACGTGTTGTCCTTGCTCTATTGAAAAACTCTCGCGATTTTAAGTGTGCGGATGAAGCCATTCGCCAATCAAAATTCTGTTACCTATTACCTGTTACGTCGTGAAGGTAAGCCAGTCGGGGCTCAGCTGGCAGTCGTCTCTTCTGACGAATTGGGTTCTACTTTGGCACCTTTTTCTTTCTTTAGCAAAGGTTGAATGTCCAACAACACCTCGTCTTTGTCATCGATGTCCACACTCAAGCGGCCACCTTCCGTCAAACGACCAAACAATAATTCATCGGCCAGGGCACGACGGATGGTGTCTTGAATCAGACGCTGCATGGGGCGTGCCCCCATCAAGGGGTCAAAGCCCTTCTTGGCCAAGTGCTGCCGCAACTTATCACTGAAGGTAACGTCAACTTTCTTTTCTGCCAATTGCGTTTCCAGCTGGAGCAAGAACTTGTCGACCACCCGCATGATGACGTTTTCGTCCAAAGCTTTGAAGCCCACGATAGCATCTAAACGATTACGAAACTCCGGTGTGAACAAGCGTTTGATGTCGCCCATTTCATCACCAGCTTGGCGCGGGTTGGTAAAGCCAATGGTCGCTTTATTCATGGTTTCTGCGCCCGCATTGGTCGTCATGATCAAGACCACATTGCGAAAGTCGGCTTTACGGCCATTGTTGTCAGTCAGGGTGCCATGGTCCATGACTTGCAACAACACGTTATAAATATCTGGATGCGCTTTCTCAATTTCATCGAGCAACAGCACACAATGCGGTTTCTTGGTTACAGCCTCGGTCAATAAACCACCCTGATCAAAACCCACATAGCCTGGAGGAGCGCCTATGAGACGGCTCACCGCATGACGCTCCATGTACTCAGACATGTCAAAGCGAATCAGGTCAATACCCATGATGTAAGCAAGTTGTTTGGCAGCTTCTGTTTTACCCACACCTGTGGGGCCACTGAACAAGAATGCACCAATCGGCTTGTCACTTTTACCTAAGCCTGAGCGCGCCATCTTGACGGCAGAAGCCAGTACTTCAAGCGCCTTGTCTTGGCCAAAGACCACGCTTTTCAAATCGCGCTCCAAGGTTTGCAACTTGCCACGGTCATCGTTCGACACGTTCGCGGGAGGAATTCGGGCGATCTTGGCCACGATGTCTTCAATCTCAGTTTTACTGATTGTCTTTTTTCGCTTGGAAGCAGGCAAGATACGCTGGGCAGCACCGGCTTCGTCGATCACGTCAATGGCTTTGTCAGGTAAGTGGCGATCATTGATGTACTTGGCACTGAGCTCAGCAGCAGCTTGCAGAGCAGCTACGGCGTATTTGACGTTGTGGTGTTCTTCAAACCTAGACTTCAAGCCTTTCAAGATGTCTACAGTTTGTTCGATAGATGGCTCGACCACATCGATTTTTTGGAAACGGCGACTCAGTGCAGCGTCTTTCTCAAAGATGCCACGGTATTCCGTGAAAGTGGTCGCACCAATGCATTTGAGTTGCCCACTCGACAGGGCTGGCTTGAGCAAATTAGAAGCATCCAATGTTCCTCCAGAAGCTGCACCCGCACCGATGAGTGTGTGAATTTCATCAATGAACAAAATAGCGTGAGGCTTGCCTTGAAGCGACTTGATCACTCCTTTGAGTCGTTGCTCAAAATCACCGCGGTATTTGGTACCTGCCAACAACGCCCCCATGTCGAGCGAATAGACCACTGCTTCGGCCAAAATTTCAGGCACATCTTTTTGCGTGATGCGCCAGGCCAAGCCCTCGGCAATCGCGGTTTTGCCAACGCCAGCCTCACCGACCAACAGCGGGTTGTTTTTACGGCGACGGCACAAAATTTGAATGGTTCGCTCAACTTCGTATTCCCGACCAATCAAGGGATCAATCTTGCCTTCTTTGGCCAATTGGTTCAGGTTTTGGGTGAACTGTTCAAGTGGAGATGCCTTTTCGTTCTTTTCAGGAACGCCACCATCTTCACCTTCGCCCTGGGGAGCTTCCGAACCTTTGACGGGTTCAGGTGGGTCGCTCTTTTTGATGCCGTGAGCAATGAAATTGACCACATCCAAACGGGTTACACCTTGCTGATGCAGGTAGTAGACAGCATGTGAATCTTTTTCACCAAAGATGGCGACCAGGACATTGGCGCCAGTGACCTCTTTTTTGCCATTTCCTGTGGATTGCACATGCATGATCGCGCGCTGTATCACACGCTGAAAACCCAAGGTCGGCTGGGTATCAACCTCTTCACTACCCGCCACCTGAGGGGTGTTGTCTTTGATGAAGTTAGCAAGCGACTTGCGAAGATCATCGATATTGGCCGAACAAGCGCGAAGCACCTCTGCTGCACTCGGGTTGTCCAGCAATGCCAACAACAGGTGTTCCACAGTGATAAATTCGTGGCGTTGTTGGCGGGCCTCTACAAAGGCCATGTGCAAGCTGACTTCAAGTTCTTGGGCAATCATTTATTTTCCTTCTGGCTTGCATCGTGGGTTTGACTGTATATGGAAACAAAAGCCATTTATTCAACAGGTTCACTGACGCATTGCAATGGATGACCTGCTTTGCGCGCAGCCTCCATCACCTGGTCAACCTTGGTAGCAGCAACATCCTTGCTGTAAATCCCGCATACACCTTTGCCGTCGAGGTGGATTTTGAGCATGATTTGAGTGGCTGATTCACGGTCCTTAGAGAAAAACTCTTGCAACACCATGACGACAAACTCCATCGGCGTAAAGTCGTCGTTGAGCATCAAAACTTGGAACATTTGCGGTGGTTTGGTGCGCTGCGTACGACGTTCTAAGACGACCGAACCACCGTCATCACGATCAGGAGTTTGAACTTTTTTCGTAGGTGTAAGACGTGACATGGTGTCATTCTATCGAGGAGCTTCAGATGTGTTCCATCATCACCCGACCAAAGCCCGAGCAACTGACTTGGGTTGCACCATCCATCAAACGTGCAAAGTCATAAGTGACGCGTTTGGTGGCAATAGCGTCCTCCATCGCCAGAATAAGGCAGTCGGCGGCCTCAAACCAACCCATATGGCGCAGCATCATTTCAGCCGACAAGATCATCGACCCCGGATTGACATAGTCTTTGCCCGCGTATTTGGGGGCCGTGCCGTGGGTAGCCTCAAAACACGCGACCGTATCAGACAGGTTGGCCCCAGGTGCAATACCAATACCGCCAACTTGGGCAGCCACAGCATCTGAAATGTAGTCGCCATTCAGGTTCAACGACGCAACCACTGAATACTCGGCTGGGCGCATTAACACTTGCTGTAAGAAAGCATCGGCTAAGACGTCTTTGATGATGATGTTGTTTCCAGTTTTTGGATTTTTAAGGCGGCACCATGGACCACCGTCAATCGGCTTGGCACCAAACTCTTTTTGAGCCAGGGCCAACGCCCAATCTCGGAAACCGCCTTCAGTGTATTTCATGATGTTGCCTTTGTGCACAATGGTCACGCTCGGTTTGTCATGGTCGATGGCATATTGAATGGCTTTACGAATAAAGCGCTCAGTTCCCTGAATCGAGACGGGCTTGATACCAATCGCTGATGTGTTGGGGAATCGGATGGTTTTAGCGCCCATTTCCTCAGTCAGAAATCGGATCAACTTTGTGGCCTCCGCACTTTCAGAGGCATATTCAATGCCTGCATAGATGTCTTCGGAGTTTTCGCGAAAGATAACCATGTCCGTTTTCTCAGGCTCCTTCAAAGGTGAAGGCACGCCTTTGAAATACTGAATAGGTCGCAAACAAACATAAAGGTCTAGCGCTTGGCGGAGCGCCACGTTCAAAGAACGAATACCCCCTGCCACCGGCGTGTTGAGAGGACCCTTGATGGAAACCACAAAATCACGTAAGGCCTGGGTGGTCTCGTCTGGCAACCAAACATCTGGACCGTATAGACGCGTAGATTTTTCGCCCGCATATACCTCCATCCAATGAATTTGACGCCGACCACCGTATACCTTGGCAACAACTGTGTCGACCACCTTTCGCATGACTGGCGTAACATCTTGCCCAACCCCATCTCCTTCGATAAAGGGGATGATGGGTTGATCAGGCACATTCAATGACATGTCGGTGTTGACCGAAATTTTTTGCCCTTGGGCAGGCACTTGAATGTGCTGGTAAGCCATGAATAAAGCTCCGAAAAGTGAAATGCTTTTTGATTCTAGTGACAGGGCTGGAAGATGTGCTCCGGATTGCACCGCATTGGTGACATGAGCTGACCGGATAATGTGCTCATGGAACGCTTTATCCCATTCATTTTGATTGTGCTCATTCATTTGAGCGCCCTGGCCCAACAAGGGCCGCAAACTAATTTGCCACGCATCAAGCTACAGCTTGGTATGTACCAAATTGATGCCCAAGTCGCTCAAACCCCTGAACAACGCAGCATAGGGCTAATGAACCGCACCGATATGCCTGCACATGAAGGCATGCTGTTTGTATTTGAACAAGCAAGCGCTCAGTGTTTCTGGATGAAGAACACGCTATTACCACTGACGGCTGCGTTTGTGACAGACTATGGAACCATCGTGAACTTGGCTGATATGAAGCCTCAAACCACCGACTCACACTGCTCGACCAAGCCTGTGCGCTTTGTCCTAGAGATGCATCAAGGCTGGTTTAGTAAAAAAGGGTTCAAAGCTGGTATGCGTTTGAGCGGTGCGCCCTTCAAGCCTTGACCAAGAGAAATCCAATGTTTAAAGGCCGACTCATAGAGTCGGCCTTTTGGACCCATAAACGAATATGTAATGAAGCTTGGTTGGCTTTAGGCGAAATTGCTTTCAGCAAAACTCCAGTTGACCAACTTGTCGAGGAAGGTCTCGACGAACTTAGGGCGCATATTTCGGTAGTCGATGTAATAAGCGTGTTCCCAAACGTCAACAGTCAATAAGGCTTTGTCAGCAGTGGTCAAAGGAGTACCCGCTGCGCCAGTGTTGACGATGTCCACAGAGCCGTCTGCTTTTTTAACCAGCCATGTCCAGCCAGATCCAAAGTTACCCACGGCGCTTTTCACAAAGGCTTCCTTGAATGCTGCGTAACTGCCAAACTTGGCATTGATCGCAGCAGCCAATGCACCCGTAGGCTCACCACCGCCTTGGGGCTTCATGCAGTTCCAGAAAAAGGTGTGGTTCCAGATTTGGGCTGCGTTGTTATAAACACCTCCGCTGGATTTTTTGACGATCTCTTCAATTGACATGCTTTCAAACTCAGTACCTTTTTGAAGATTATTGAGGTTGACCACATAAGCATTGTGGTGCTTGCCGTGATGGAACTCCAAGGTTTCTTGTGAGTAATGGGGCGCTAAAGCGTCAATGGCGTATGGCAGTGCGGGGAGCGTGTGTTCCATGAAGTCCTCTGAGGTGAAAAGAACAGATTGTAAAAACTAAATAGAGCGTGTTGCGGTGACTTGCAAATCAACCACGCCGTCGGCAAGGGTTGCTTGCACATCTTGGCCGGCTTGGGTGTGGGCAATCGAGGTGATAGCCTGCCCATTGACTCCGCTGAGCCAAGAAAAACCGCGCTGTAGCACCAACTTTGGGTCGAGCAATTCAAGTCTTAACGCCGCACGATGCAAGCGCTCTCGGGTCCTAGCGGGCGTTTGATGCAAGCTTCGGTCGAAATTGCCCGCGAAAGCCACTAACCTATATTTCTCTCGTTGAAGCTGCGTATGAAGCGCAGCTTGAAAGTGTTGCTGCATTGACAAAAGTTGCATTTTTTCAATTGTCACACCTTGGGAAGGCCGCCCCAAACGCGATTGTGCGCGATCCAAATGTTGCATCTGTTGATCGAATTGGCGGTATGTCTGGTTTTGCAGAACGCTGGCCCATGCCTGAAGCTTTTCTAATAATTCTTGCCTCGGGGTGGCACAGAGTTCAGCCGCCGCAGTCGGCGTGGGCGCTCGTAGATCAGCACAAAAATCGGCAATGGAAAAGTCCGTCTCATGTCCCAGCCCAGTAATCACCGGCACCGAACTGTTCACGATCGCTCGAGCCAAGGCTTCGTCATTGAAGGCCCACAGGTCCTCCATCGAGCCGCCTCCGCGAACCAGCAAAATCACGTCCATCTGGGGGTGATGAGCGAGCTTCTGCAAAGCTTGGACCAGCGCTGGCGCTGCATCAGAACCTTGCACAGCAGAGGGGGCAATTACCACTGGGATGTGCGGCACACGACGTTGCAATGCTATGGCCACATCATGGAGGGCCGCTGCGCCCAAAGAGGTGACCACGCCAATGCAGCGAGGCCGTTGTGAAATCGACCTTTTACGGTCGGCAGAGAACAACCCCTCTGCTTCAAGTTTGGATTTCAGACGCAAAAATTGCTCGAACCATGTGCCTTGACCAGCCCGACGCATGTTTTCAACAATCAGCTGCAGCTCACCTCGGGGCTCATAAACACCCAATCTGCCTCGTAGCTCAACGAACTCGCCGTCAGAGGGAGAAAAGTCCATCATCTGGGCGGATCGCTTGAACATGGCGCAGCGCAACTGACCCTGTGAATCCTTGAGCGAAAAATAGCAATGCCCACTGGATGCGCGCGTAAAGCCAGAAATCTCACCGCGAACCGCAATGGGATTGAACCGCGTCTCCAATGCATCAGCTATGGCGCGGCAAAGTGCCCCAACAGCCCAGATACGGGCCGTCAAACCGAGCGCTTCAATGGTTGGCACGTTTCAACTCATCCACAGATGCGTAATAAAACTAAAGAATTGCACCCAATCCTCAGGGAGTCTGAATAATCCTTGTAACTCATTGATTTAATTAGCATTTTTTATGCTCAACTTTCATGCATTGTGTTGCGATCGGCCATTCATGCGGCTTGCCCATGTTTCACCAGGAACTTACCCACAAAGTTATCCACAACAAATATGAATGAAGTGGCTGCGCCATAATGGTCGTTCTCTTTTATCTGGAGTCATGAAGTGCTGACGATCATACAAGCGGCTGGTTGGCCTATTTGGCCGTTACTGGCTTGTTCCGTGGTGGCTCTTGCCTTGATCATTGAGCGTTTGTTGAGCTTACGACAGAACTTGATCATTCCCCCCGGTTTATTGAACCAAGCCATCCAAGCCTCACAGGCAAGCTTACCCAGCGATGATGTGATCACCCAACTCGAACAGCACTCGGCATTGGGACAAGTTCTCGCAAGTGGATGGCACGCCTTGCAGATTAGCCCGCACATCAACGACGTTGACTTGCGATACAGCATGGAAGTCAGCGGACGCGAGGTGGCTCATGGACTGGAAAAAAATCTATCTGCATTAGCCACCATAGCTTCGGCAGCTCCGCTTCTTGGATTACTTGGCACAGTAATCGGCATGATTGACATTTTTGGATCGCAAGCACCGGGAACCAGCAATCCAGCGCAATTGGCACAGGGCATTTCCATGGCCCTTTACAACACCGCTTTTGGCTTGATTGTGGCGATTCCTGCACTGATGTTCTGGCGCTACCTACGCGCCCGGGTAGACGCCCATGTGCTTGGGCTCGAGTTAGATGCTGAGCGGTTTGCCCGACATTTGTTGGTGTTGCGCAGCAAACTGCGTTGAACGGTTTCCTCAGACCATGAAATTTCACCGATCGCGTGCACCAGAGCCTGAGATCAATCTGATCCCCTTCATTGACGTTTTGTTGGTGGTGTTGATCTTTTTGATGCTGTCAACCACCTACAGCAAGTTCACCGAAATGCAACTGAACCTGCCAGTAGCAGATGCAGCACCGCAAAAAGATCGACCTGGCGAGGTGATTGTGTCCATCAGCAGCGATGGCCGCTATAGCGTCAACCGCATTCCTATAACAGGGCGTGATGTTCAGTCTTTGAGTCAAGCCCTTGCGCAAGTCACACAAACCATGGACAACCCCATGGTCGTGGTGAGCGCTGATGCTCAAGCCAGCCATCAATCGGTCATGTTGGTGATGGAGGCCTCCCGCCGCAATGGTTTGGTTCAACTCACCTTTGCTGCCCAGCAGGGCGGTAAGTCAGACTGACGATGGTCTGGCAATTTCATTGAACGCAATGCGTGAAATATTGTCGCGGGCATGGATGAGTCGAGGACCTCTGGCGCTTATCCTGTTGCCAGTAGCGGGCTTATTTGGCAGCTTGGTGGGTTTGAGGCAAATGCTCTACCGATACAAGTTATTGACACCTCAAAAGCTGCCGGTGCCTGTGATCGTAGTTGGCAATGTGTTGGTGGGTGGGGTGGGTAAAACACCGATCGTCATTGCTTTGGTACGACACTTGTTACATAGAGGCATTGTGGTTGGCGTGTTGTCGCGTGGCTATGCCAGGCAGTCTCAGGATTTACGCGAAGTCCGCACCGACAGCTCAGCCAAGGATGTTGGGGACGAACCACTGTTGATCGCCCGAACCACTGGCGCACCGGTTTGGGTGGGTGTCAATCGGTACGCAGCAGGCCAAGCACTCTTACAAAAGAATCCAAGCGTTCAAGTACTTGTTTGTGACGACGGATTGCAGCATTTGTCCCTATATCGCGACATTGAGTTGTGCGTGTTTGACGAGCGGGGTGTTGGAAACGGATGCATGTTGCCTGCAGGTCCATTGCGCGAACCATGGCCACGACGATTCATTCCATCGGCCCACTGCTTTGAACTCACCAGCGCCAATCAGATACCACAGGGGCAGTACCGAATCGTTCGTCAGTTGTCGGACTTTGCTGTGCGCGCGGACGGTACACGTCGCAATCTGAAAGACTGGTTCCAGCAACCTGTCCAAGCCCTAGCCGGCATCGCCCAACCCAACTTATTTTTTGACATGCTTCGCGCGCAAGGAATTTCATTGGTGCACACCCAAGCGCGGCCTGACCATGATGACTTGGACAACTTGTTCATCAACCCATCTCTGGGTGAGGTGCTCTGCACAGAAAAGGATGCCGTCAAACTTTGGCGTCGACATCCCGAGGCATGGGCCGTCCCCTTGGTCATCACCTTGCCCACCACAATGCTCCAAACCCTCGATGCATTACTGGACACAAAGTTATCATCTGATCATGGACTCCAAATTACTTGAACTGCTGGTCTGCCCAGTGACCAAAGGCCCCCTCAACTACAACCGCGAGCGAGATGAGTTGATCTCGCGCAGCGCAAGGCTGGCTTATCCGGTGCGTGACGGCATTCCAGTGCTGTTGGAACATGAAGCGCGTGTATTGACTGATCTAGAACTCGAGAGCTGAATGTCTTTCTGTGTGTTGATTCCTGCGCGCATGTCTTCCACGCGATTACCTAACAAACCTTTGGTTGATATCGCAGGCTTACCTATGGTGGTGCGGGTAGCCCTTCGTGCTCAACATTCTCTTGCTGCACGCGTCGTGGTAGCGGCAGATGATGAGCGTATCGGCGCAGCATGTGCGCAACACAACATCCAAAGCATCATGACACGTCATGATCACCCCTCTGGCAGCGACCGCTTGGCTGAAGCCTGTGATGTATTAGGCTTAAATGACTCTGACATTGTGGTCAATGTGCAAGGCGACGAGCCAATGATCGACCCCGAGGCCATCAATGCTGCCGCACACTTGCTCCAAGAAAGGCCTGACTGCAGCATGAGCACGCTTGCCCATGCGATTGATTCGGTTGACGACTTTGTCAATCCGAATGTGGTGAAAGTTGTACTGGATGCACGCCAGACGGCGCTCTACTTCAGCCGTGCTCCCATTGCATGGTGGCGCGATGGTTTTGCGCAAGGTGTTACGTCCCTGCCCTTGCCGGCTCCTTTGCGCCACATCGGATTGTATGGATACAGGGTTAATTTTTTACGGCAATTTCCAAGGCTGAGCCAAGCTCCCATTGAGGTGACAGAATCCTTGGAGCAACTTCGGGCTATATGGCATGGCCACCGCATCGCTGTCCATATCACCGCCAACGCTCCAGGCATGGGAGTGGACACTCCAGAAGACTTAGTCCGTGTTCGTCAGGCTTTCGAACTCAATTCGTAAGCATTTGCAAGGGTATCGCATGCTATCCTAGAACACAAAATACAAATGCCATCACATTCGAGGTAGACGCATGAGACTAATTCTGTTGGGCGCCCCTGGTGCCGGTAAAGGCACACAAGCCACTTTCATTTGTCAGAAATACGGGATTCCCCAAATTTCAACCGGTGACATGTTGCGCGCTGCCGTTAAGGCGGGCACAGCATTAGGATTGGAAGCCAAGAAGGTGATGGATTCCGGCGGTTTGGTCAGTGATGACATCATCATTGGACTTGTCAAAGAACGTATCACTGAGCCAGACTGTGCCCAAGGTTTTTTGTTCGATGGCTTCCCTCGCACCATTCCACAAGCTGATGCCATGAAGTCAGCAGGCGTAAAGCTTGATTTCGTTCTTGAAATCGATGTGCCATTTGACGCGATCATTGAGCGCATGAGTGGGCGTCGTGTGCACGTGGCCAGTGGACGCACTTACCATGTGAAATTCAATCCGCCCAAGGTTGAGGGCAAAGACGATGTGACAGGAGAGGCGCTGATTCAGCGCGAGGACGACAAAGAAGACACCGTCAAAAAACGTTTGGAGGTCTACAGCGCCCAAACTAGGCCCCTGGTCGACTACTACGCCAATTGGGCTAAAACTGGGGATGCTGCAGCGCCGCGCTACCGCGCCATCGCTGGCTTAGGGGCTGTGGACGACATCAAAGAGCGTGCCTTTCAGGCCTTGGCGGCTTAAGTCTCTGACAACGTTTATTTAGGCCATATAAGGTGGCCTATTTTTTGACCATCAAAGCCAGCATCAAGGCAACGCGAGCTTGGACAGCTGTCAACTGGCCAGCGTGCGCAAACAGGTCATCGGCACGCGATTGAACCCCACCCCATGAACAGCGTGAAGCACGAATCACGCGGGCACCTTGCGTCTGCGCTTGCTCCAGGGCGTCCTGTAAAGCATGGTCCAGCGTGCCGTTTCCCGTCCCAGCCACCACCCAACCATCAGGAGCATCGTGGGTCAGCATCGCGCGAACCATCGACCCATCATTGCCTGCATGATTCACCACCAAAAGCACCCGAGGCCAAGATTGATCTGCCAACAAGTCTTTCACTGAAGGTAAAGGCTGAGGCCAACGGATGCTGCTTGCTGGTCTTAGGCGTTTAAATTCCCCATTCACGATTTGCCCCATGGGCCCTAAGTCTCCTGAACTGAATGGGTTCAAACGCAAACTGTGGATTTTTTGAACTTCGTGAGCCGCATGGACATCTCCAGCGCATACAACCATGACACCTGATGCAGACTCGTCAAAAGCCAGAGCGAGTGCGTCTTTCAAGTTTCCTGGTCCATCACTATTCGGTGCATTGGCTGCAAGCATCGCGCAAGTCAATACCAATGGTTTGTTAGGTTGCAAAACAGCTTGCAAGAAATATGCGGTTTCCTCTAATGTGTCAGTGCCGTGCGTCACAACAAGACCTATAACCTCAGTCTGCTCAAGCCAATACGCTGCACGTTTCGCCAAAACACGCCAAAACGCATCGTCAGCATCTTTGCTATCAATTTGTGTGATTTGCTCCGAAAGAATGTTATGAGGTGATTCTTTCAACTCCATCAACAATTGGGCGACCTCAATTTGACCGGCTTGGTAGTTATGGGGCGCATTCAGGTCACTGGCCCAACCTGCAATGGTGCCACCTGTTGCTAAAACAACTACTTTTTTATTTTTTTTCTCAATCATCACTTGCAAAACCCCAAAAACTGGTTAAAAATACAGTTACTGGATGTAAGAACAGTTATATTCAAGTCACCCCCTATTGTGCAGGAGATGCTTTTATGAACGATACGCCCAAACTCACACCAAGACAGCAACAGATTTTGGAGTTGATTCAATCTGCCATTGCTAATACGGGATCACCGCCCACCAGAGCAGAAATAGCCAATGAGCTTGGATTCAAGTCAGCCAACGCAGCAGAAGAGCATCTACAAGCATTGGCACGCAAAGGCGTGATTGAGTTAGTCAGCGGCACTTCACGAGGAATTCGTCTGAAAGGTCAGAATTTTCGAACCATGCAGCATTCGTTGACACAGCAATTCACACTGCCCTTGCAAAGCTTGGCACAACTGGCTTTACCGCTTGTTGGGCGGGTAGCGGCAGGCTCTCCCATTTTGGCCCAAGAACACGTGGATCAGACTTATTACGTTGAGAGCAGTCTGTTTCAGCACAAACCCGATTACCTGCTGCGTGTGCGAGGAATGTCCATGCGTGACGCCGGCATCATGGACGGTGATTTGTTGGCCGTGCAATCCACGCGTGAGGCCAGAAACGGGCAAATCGTCGTCGCCCGCTTAGGGGATGAAGTAACCGTGAAGCGCTTTCGCAGAACCGCAACGCAAATTGAACTGATGGCAGAAAACCCAGACTTTCAAACCATAGTGGTCGAGCCTGGAGAACCTTTTGAAATTGAAGGCTTGGCAGTGGGCCTGATCCGTAACACCATGTTGATGTAAAGAAAGACTAACCATGAGCCTCGCAATCTTTGGCGCTTATCGCCTTCTCAACCCATTGCAAAACACCTTTCGTGGATTTCTACCAACCCAAGCAATACAAAGCACAAGCGCTAAACCAGCGTTACCGCTTCGGGTTGCGCGCGTCATGGAAGCGCACCAAAGTCGTCACAACGCAGGCCGAATGGTGATATCAGGAAGGATGGCAGACGTCTGTGCAGAGCTAGACCGTTTGGCCGAACTAGAAAACAGGCACTGAAACTCAACTAGGCGAATTGATGGAAGCGCAATCTTGGCTGCCGATCAGGTCTAGCAGGCTTCAAGCATCTGCGCCCAAGAGGTAGTCCGCCTTGCCTACCTCTACGCCGTTGTGTCTCAATATGGCATAGGCCGTGGTGACATGGAAAAACACATTGGGTAGAGCCCAGTGTTTAAGGTAATTCTCACCGGTCATTGTGCGAGTTTTGTCTTTCCCCACAGGGAATGTGATGCTTTTAAGTTCGGAACCATCCAAATCAGAGCTTGGCACAGAACCTATCCACTCAAGCGTCTTTTGAATTCGAACCATCAGGTCATTCAAATTGGTTTCGGTGTCATCAAATTTCGGTGCTTCTAAGCCAGACAAACGCGATACGCACAGTTTGGCTGCATCACACGCGATCAACACCTGGCGTGAGAATGGCAGCATGTCAGGAGCCAAACGGTATTGTGTGAGGACGATGGGATCAAATTTTTTGACTTCTGCATGCGCCTGGGCCTTGCCCAGCAAATGGTTCAAATTACTCAACATGGTCTGTAAGACCGGCAAGCTGGCTGAGGACATGGAAATAGACATGCAGTACTCCGGGTGACAATTACCCCGTCAAGGGACAAGGCACAATTGGGTTATGAATATTGTCATCCTAGACGACTACCAAGACGTCGTTCGAAAACTCAATTGCGCCACCAAGCTCGAAGCTTACCAAGCTAAGGTGTATACCAACACCATCAAGGGCATTGGACAACTGTCAGTACGTCTGAAAGACGCTGAAATTCTAGTCCTGGTTCGAGAGCGAACCCACATCACACGTCAATTGATTGAGAAACTTCCCAATCTCAAGCTGATTTCTCAAACCGGCAAGGTGGGTAGCCACGTTGATGTGGCCGCATGTACCGAACGTGGCATCGTGGTAGCCGAAGGCTCAGGCTCACCCATCGCACCAGCCGAATTGACATGGGCATTAATCATGGCCGCCATGCGCCGCATTCCGCAATACATCAGTCATCTCAAACATGGGGCTTGGCAACAGTCGGGGCTTAAATCTGGCTCGATGCCCACCAACTTTGGTCTGGGGCAAGTCTTGCGCGGAAAAACATTGGGCATTTGGGGTTACGGAAAAATCGGCCAATTGCTGGCTGGCTATGGCAAAGCTTTTGGCATGCGCGTCTTGCTGTGGGGGAGCGAAGCCTCGCGTGAACATGGCCTCAAAGATGGACTCAACGTCGCAGCTACAAGAGAAGAGTTTTTTGCAGAGTCTGACATCATCAGCTTGCACTTACGTCTTGTCGACGCTACGCGCGGCATCGTCACATCAGCTGATCTACAGCGAATGAAACCTACAGCATTGCTGGTCAATACTTCGCGTGCTGAGTTGATAGAACCCGATGCATTGCTGACTGGTTTGAACCGTGGTCGCCCTGGAA
This sequence comes from Comamonadaceae bacterium, assembly GCA_947451285.1. Lineage (GTDB taxonomy): Bacteria > Pseudomonadota > Gammaproteobacteria > Burkholderiales > Burkholderiaceae_C > Limnohabitans. The sequence goes on along the minus strand of CANFYL010000004.1, from coordinate 14,750 downwards.
TGGCTGCGATTGATGTCTTTGAAAGCGAACCAATCTTGCAAGGTCACGCCCTACTGCGTCTTGAAAATTGCATATGTACACCACACATCGGTTACGTTGAACAAGACAGCTACGAGTTGTACTTTGGTCTAGCGTTTGACAACGTTGTGAATTTCATCAAAGGAACACCCACCAACATCGTCAATCCTGGCGCTTTGCAAGTCCGCCGCTGACCATGAACAGTGCCCCTGCAGGCGTTTTGTGGTGTTTTCTATATGGGAATTTTGTCATTGGTTTTGGCGTCCTCATGGTGCCAGGTGCATTGAACGACATCACCCATGATTTAGAGATCACGGTTGCTCAAGCTGGTTTTCTGATCACTGCTGGCTCCGTATTGATGTGCTTGAGTGCCCCGCTTTTTGCTACGATTTTGGGCAAACGTGATCGACGTCAGTTGCTCAGTTGGGTCATGCTTTGGTATGGCTTTGCCCACGCGCTTTGCGCGCTCATGCCCGACTACCAAAGCATTTTATGGATGCGTGTGTTAGCAATGGTTGCCCCTGCAATCTTTACCCCTCAAGCCGCAGCCTGCATTGGCCAGTTGGCGGGGACATCAAACCGAGGGCGAGCCATCACTTTTGTATTTGTTGGCTGGTCAATAGCCTCTGTCGCTGGTATGCCTACGGCGGCTTGGATAGGTGAGGTCTTTGGTTGGCGTGTGGTGTTTGCTTTGCTCTCCTGCCTGTCTCTTCTGAGTGCAGCTTGGACATGGCTGGTCATTCCAAAAGGTTTGGCGCCACCAGTGATGTCATTGGTGGCATGGCGTCAAACACTTGGCGCTAATGACTTGATGATGACCGTTGGTGTAACGGTGCTGAGTGCTTCAGGACAATTTGTTTTGAGTGCTTACTTTGCCCCATATTTCAAACACACCTTAGACACCAGTCCTGCAGACTTGAGCATGTTATTCGCTTGTTTTGGCGCCTGCGGCCTGATAGGCAACCTCTTGATGTCTCGCCAAATTGATCGAATCGGGGCTGAGCGATGTGTCAATCTGTGCCTGATCCTGATGTCAATGAGTTTGTTGATGTGGCCGCTGGGCAACCAAGTTTGGCTTGCCGCCTTGATCTTGATTCCTTGGGGCTTGGGCATGTTTGCTTGCAACTCCGCCCAACAAGCTCGGTTGATACAACTCAGACCCGCTCTTGCCTCTGGTTCTGCTGCGCTCAATACATCGGCCATCTATCTGGGACAAGCTATTGGAGCCGCAGGGGGGGGATGGCTGATAAACCAAGGGGCAATGAACCGGCTCCACTTATTTGCGTGGGTAGGCATTGTGCTGGCTTTAGGCCTGAGCATTCAGGCTGCGCGCGTGGCACAAAGAATTGACAAAAATACGCCTTAAGCACCTAGGTTAGCGTAGCGAGTTGACATTAATTCAGAACTGGCTTTTCGATCAACAAGAACCTGCTGAACCGAAGAACGTTTAGACATAAGTTTTGTATATTCTTTAACCGGCAAAGAGGCCAGCAAGTCTTCACCCAATACCAATTTAGTTGCCAAAGATGCCAAGGGTAAATGGACACAAGCAGCACAATCAGCCAAGCTAAAGTTCGCACCGGCTACATATGGCGAAAATCTCGCCAACTTTGCAAACCCATCGACCCCTTTGGTCAGCAACTTACGTGCACGTTGTTGTGCACCCTCACTGACTTGGCCACCGAAAAAAGCCTGGGCATAGAGTTCCCGCGCGACCAACTCAATGTGTAATTCCATGTATGCAATCAGTTCACGCACCTTGGCTGACTCAAATGGATCTGAAGGCAAAAGTGGATGTTCTGGGTAAGCATTTTCTATGTAATCGGCGCAGACCGCCGACTCGGTCAGACATCCATTGGGGGTTTCTAAAAAGGGAACTTTGCCCATTGGCGAGCGCAATAGTGTGGCAGGATCTACAGGGTTAACCCAGACCAACTCTTCCGCAAAAGTCACATTTTTTTCAAGCAATTGAATTTTGAGTTTGTTGTAGTAATTGCTCACAGCAAAACCACAAAGTTTGAGCGTCATGAGATCTCTCTAACATTGAATATTGAAATATTCTGTCATATCTACAAGCCGTCAAAACGATGGATGAAAGCTCAGTTGGCAGTCACTCAGAATAGCCACTCAATTTTTCAGTCAGCGATAATCAGACCATGAATCCGATTTACAAAACTGTGGGCGTTGTCGGTGCTGGCGCCATGGGGCGTGGCATTGCACAAATTGCGACACAAGCCGGCAGCCAAGTCAAACTCTTTGACATGCAGGCCGAAGCTGTAGCGAAAGCCATCGCTGCCTTAGGGTCTCAATGGGACAAGCTGGTCGAGAAACAACGACTCAGCCCTGAACAGGCAACTCAGTACAAACAAGCACTTCAACCCGCCGCGCAACTGGCAGATTTGGCCGATTGCGATTTGGTGATTGAAGCCATTGTTGAACGTTTGGACATCAAGAAATCCTTCTTCGCCGAACTCGAAGCGCTGGTGCAACCCACCGCAGTGTTGGTCACCAACACATCGTCCTTGTCTGTCACGGCCATCGCCTCTGCACTGAAGCGTCCTGAGCAGTTTGCGGGCTACCACTTCTTCAACCCCGTGCCTTTGATGAAAGTGGTTGAAGTCATTGCCGGTATCAAAACCAAGCCCGCTGTTTGCCAAGACTTGGCCCAATACGCAACCCAGATGGGCCACAAAGCTGTACACGCGCAAGACACACCAGGCTTCATCGTGAACCACGCGGGTCGGGGCTACGGCACCGAAGCTTTGCGTATCGTGTCCGAAGGCATTGCCGACTTCGCCGCCATCGACCGAATTTTGAAAGACCAAGTGGGCTTCAAACTCGGCCCCTTCGAGTTGATGGACTTGACGGCACTCGATGTGTCGCATCCCGTCATGGAGTCGATCTACCAGCAGTATTACGACGAACCGCGTTACCGCCCCAGCGTCATCACCGCCCAACGATTGGCCGGTGGCATCTTGGGCAAAAAAGTGGGGGAAGGTTTCTACAAATACATCGAAGGTGTGGCGCAAGTGCCTCCCGAGCCACCCGTGCCTGTCGTGTCCGACATGCCCCCTGTGTGGGTTTCCACCCGCGCCGTGCGGCGCGCCGAGTTGTTGCAATTGCTCAAAAACCTAGGCGCCAAGATTGAAACGGGTGCATCACCCTCGGCACAAGCCCTGTCCATCGTGGCCCCCCTGGGCTTTGATGTCACCACAGTGGCCATCGTCGAGCGGCTTGACCCAGCTCGCACCATTGGCATTGATTTCTTCATTGACGACAAGCTCACCAAGCGCCGTGTACTGGCGACCAACCCCGCCACCCGAGCTGACATGCGCGACGCCGCGCACGCCCTGTTCGCGCGCGATGGCAAGCCAGTCAGTGTGATCCGCGACAGTGGTGGCTTTGTCACACAACGCGTGGTCGCCACCATCGTCAACATTGCCTGCGACATTTGCCAGCAAGGCGTGTGCACACCACAAGATTTGGAAACCGCCGTCACCCTAGGCCTAGGTTACCCCATGGGTCCTTTGATGATGGGCGACAAATTCGGCCCGACTGAGATTTTGGAAGTTCTCTTCAATGTGCAGACCGTCTACGGCGACCCACGTTACCGTCCTAGCCCCTGGTTGCGTCGGCGCGGTGCGATCGGCCTCAGTCTGAGCAATGTTGAGTCGTGAGTCCTGTTTGGCGATGACTGCACAACTTAAAAGTACCAGCCAAGGTCAGACCCTGATCTTGACCTTGTCCGACCCCACGCTGCGCAACGCCTTGGGGCCAGAGATGTATGCCGCTGGCATTGAGGCACTCAACGTTGCTGAAACCAACCCTGAAATCCGTAGCGTCATCATCACGGGCGAAGGCGCAAATTTTTGCGCAGGCGGCAACTTGCAACGCTTGCAAGGCAACCGCGAGAAAGCGCCTGAGGTACAAGCCCAGAGCATTGAAGCTTTGCACAGCTGGATTGAGGCCATCCGCACCTTTCCCAAGCCTGTGATCGCAGCCGTTGAAGGCGCGGCAGCAGGAGCTGGTTTTTCCTTGGTGCTGATGTGCGATTTGGTGGTTGCCGCACGCAACAGTATTTTTGTCATGGCCTACAGCAGCATCGCCTTGTCACCCGACGGTGGCGGCAGTTGGAGCTTGGCGCAAGCACTTCCGCGTCAACTGGCTTCAGAGCTACTTTTGTTGGGCGACCGCATTGGTGCCGAGCGCTTGCATGCACTTGGCGTGGTCAATCAAGTGGTCGACAGTGGCAACGCGCTCGATCAGGCGCTGCAATTGGCTGAGCGTCTGAATGCACGCGCACCCAATGCCATGTCTAGCATCAAGGAATTGCTCAACGATGCCACCACACAAAGCCTCACACAGCACTTGACACAAGAGCGCGATCACTTTGTTCGCAACCTTCACCATGCCAATGCAGGCGTAGGAATTTCAGCCTTTCTCAACAAAGAAAACCCTCGCTACCTTTAAAGCGGTCGCCCGGGCGACAATTCTTCAACAACAGGTCACACACAAGACAGTCTATGGACGATCCCATTCTTAATATCGAAGAACGCGAGTCAATCAATGCAGGTCGTTGGTTCTCATCTCTCTCTCCTTCACTACGACACGACATTCTTCGATGCGCTTACGTCAAACGATGCAAAGACGGCGACTTGATCGCAGCGCGCGGCGATGCGCCCGAAGAGTGGATGGCCTGCGCCAAAGGCGCCGTTCGCGTGAGCTCAACCTCACTGTCGGGCAAGCAAATCACCTTCACCTATGTGGAGCCAGGAATTTGGTTTGGCGATGTGGCCATCTTGGACGGCGATCGTCGCACCCACGATGTTTATGCACATGGCGACACCACGATTCTTTGTGTGGCCAAAGCCGACTTCCAAAAAATCTTGTCACAACACGTCGAGTTTTACGAAGCGATGTTGCGCTTGCAAGCGCGTCGCATTCGCCAACTCTTTGGTTTGGTGGAAGACCTCAACACCCTGCCCTTGCGTTCGCGCTTGGCCAAACAGCTGCTGCACTTGGCTCGAAGCTATGGCGTAACTTGTTTGACCAATGCACAAGAAACACGCATTGGCTTGCACTTGGCGCAAGAAGAACTGGCTCAATTGCTGGGTGCTTCGCGTCAACGCGTCAACCAAGAACTCAAAGCCATGGAGCGCGAAGAAGCCATTCGCATCGAAGCGGGTGGTTTGGTCATTCGCAACCGAGAAGCTTTGCTTCATATCAGCGAAGCCGACCACTGAACGGAGTGGACCTATGAGCCGGGATGACACATTTGTCGGCACCCGTGCTGTCAGCGATGCCCACAGCTTTGATATTGGCACCTTGCAAGCTTGGCTAAGTCAACACCTGCAAGGCTTTGCAGGTCCTTTGCATGTAGAAATGTTCAAGGGCGGCCAATCTAACCCGACTTACAAACTCATCACCCCCAGCAAAAGCTACGTGTTGCGGGCCAAACCTGGCCCGGTGTCCAAACTACTGCCATCAGCCCATGCGGTAGAGCGTGAGTTCAAGGTCATGGGCGGCTTGTATGGCACAGATGTACCCGTGGCTCAAATGCATGTGTTGTGTGAAGATGAGTCCATCATCGGACGGGCTTTTTACATCATGGAGTTTATTCAAGGTCGAGTCTTTTGGGAACAAACCCTCCCCGAGATGAATCGACAACAGCGCGCAGCCATCTACGACGAAATGAATCGCGTGATTGCAGCGCTGCATTGCGTCCCGTTCGCTGAGCGCGGTTTGGCTGATTTCGGAAAACCCGGCAATTACTTTGAGCGCCAAATTGGTCGCTGGAGCAAGCAGTACTTGGCATCCGTCACGCAACCGATTGACGAGATGGACCAACTCATGTCTTGGTTGCCCGCACATATGCCTGCCAGCGCTCTGGACGCCAGCAAAGTCAGCATCGTGCATGGTGATTACCGACTTGACAATTTGATGTTTCACCCCAATGAGCCCCAAGTCATGGCGGTATTGGACTGGGAACTCTCCACCATCGGCCATCCCTTGGCTGATTTCAGCTACCACTGCATGGCATGGCACATTCCACCGGGTACTTTTCGCGGCATAGGTGGTGTCGACCTCGCAACCATAGGAATTCCCAATGAAGCGGAATACATCCATCGCTATTGCGACCGCACCGGATTAGCAAGGCCACAAGACCTCAAAACCGACTGGAATTTTTACCTTGCCTACAACATGTTTCGCATTGCTGCAATTCTGCAAGGCATCGCCAAACGTGTTGAAGCAGGTACCGCATCCAGCGCACAAGCCAAAAAATCGGGTGCTGGTGCGCGACCTATGGCCGAGTTGGCCTGGAAATTTGCACAAAACGCCTGATCACTCATAAAAATACAACTCCAAGGAAAGTCCCATGAATTTCGACTACACCGATAAAGTCAAAGGCATGCAAGCGCGTCTGCTTGCCTTCATGGACGAGCACATCTATCCAAACGAACAACGCTTCTATCAAGAGATTGCACATAACCGTTCCAAAGGTAATGCTTGGGTGCCCACCCAAATTGTGGAAGAACTCAAACCCAAAGCCAAGGCTGCGGGTTTGTGGAATTTGTTTTTGCCGCACAGTCCACGCGCGCCCGAAGGCTTGTCCAACCTCGAATATGCGCCTTTGTGTGAAATCATGGGGCGCGTACCTTTTGCGGCAGAAATATTCAATTGCTCTGCGCCAGATACCGGCAACATGGAGACTTTCGAGCGCTATGCCAGCGAGTCACTCAAAGACCAATGGCTTGAGCCTTTGTTGCGTGGCGACATTCGTTCCGCTTTTTTGATGACTGAACCAGAAGTCGCATCATCTGACGCCACCAATATCCAGTGCCGCATTGAGCGAGACGGAGATCATTACGTCATCAATGGACGTAAATGGTGGAGCTCAGGTGCAGGTGACCCCCGTTGTGCGTTGTACATCGTGATGGGAAAAACCGATCCAGAAGCGCCTCGTCATTCTCAGCAAAGCATGATCATCGTGCCAAGCAACAGCCCAGGCGTCAATGTGGTTCGTCCCTTGACGGTGTTTGGCTACGACGACGCGCCACATGGCCACATGGAAGTCGTTCTGAAAAATGTTCGCGTGCCGGTTGGCAACTTGTTGCTGGGTGAAGGCAGAGGGTTTGAGATTGCTCAAGGTCGCTTAGGACCAGGACGTATTCACCACTGCATGCGCACAATCGGTGCGGCAGAACGCGCATTGGAGTTAATGTGCAAACGTCTGAACAGCCGTGTTGCTTTTGGCAAACCCGTCTCGGCACAAGGGGTGTGGCACGAACGCATTGCTGACGCTCGCATCATGATCGAACAATCGCGTTTACTCACCCTCAAAGCCGCTTACATGATGGATACCGTAGGCAACAAAATAGCGCGTGCGGAAATTGCGATGATCAAAGTCATCGCTCCTAACATGGCCACACAAATCATTGACTGGGCGATCCAAGCCCATGGGGCAGCAGGTGTGTCAGGCGACTTTCCCCTGGCCTACTCATACGCCCACCAACGCACACTGCGACTGGCAGATGGCCCGGATGAAGTGCACCGCAATGCCATTGCCAAACTAGAACTCGCTCGGCACATTGCCTCGGCGACCCAAGAAGTTGAAATGCCCGTTACCCGCGGTTGCTAAGGAAGACATATGATCGACGTTCACTCATGGCCCACCCCTAATGGTCATAAAGTTCACATCATGCTCGAAGAGTGTGGCTTCAAACTCGGGCGCGATTGGCTGGCACACCCTGTCAATATTGGACAAGGTGATCAATTCAAACCTGAGTTCTTGAAGATCAGTCCTAACAACAAAATTCCAGCATTGGTTGACCCACAGGGTCCTGACGGTAAGCCCATCAGCCTGTTTGAATCGGGCGCAATCTTGTTATATCTGGCGGCCAAAACTGGCAAGTTTTTGCCCAAAAGCGATCGTGCCAAATATGAAGTTCTCCAGTGGTTAATGTTTCAAATGGGCGGCTTGGGTCCCATGCTGGGACAAGCACATCATTTTCGAATTTATGCACCCGAAAAAATTGAATACGCAGTTAATCGCTACACCAACGAAGCCAAGCGTTTGTACGGTGTGCTGAATAAAAAAGTGGAAAAAACCAAGTTCATTGCAGGCAACCAATACAGCATTGCTGATATTTCCATATTTCCATGGTTGCGCAGTTGGCAAAACCAAGGCATCGACTGGGCTGACTATCCGCATCTGAAAAATTGGTTTGATCTGATTGGCCAGCGTCCTGCCGTACAGCGCGGTGTTCAAGTACTGGCCGATTTACGCAAACCCATTACCGATGACAAATCAAGAGATGTGCTGTTTGGCAACACGCAATATAAGTCGCGCTAGGCTTAAGGCGCATTTGCTAAAAAATTGCAACGACTTGCACTAGATGCCGTAGTTGTTGACGTATCGGCACATTTACCGTCATAAGCAACGAACCCGGACGTAGTGAGTTTGACTTGCTTTGGAAAAACACTTGGTTGATTGTTGGTCGATTGCACCGAACTCAAAGGTAAAGCACTGGTGACAAGTGATGAAACAGTCGTTGGCGCATCAAATCGAACAAATTGTTTCAGCGCGTCATCCAATACATAAAAATAATTTCCTAATTTAATGAAATCTGAGGGCATCAAAGAACCACCGCCGCTGATGGGGTTAGCAAAACTTCGGGACCATCCAGCCGTCGCAGTGGTAAACCTTCCTGTTCCATCATTTTTCAGCCACATCAATGAATACCCATTGGTCAAGCTGCCAGCGACTACCAAATCAGGCCCGTCCGTGGCATTGACAATGGTCGACGGAATTAAGAAAACTCTCTGGACCGAGTTGGGCAAACCTGTTGGAATACGATGCGTTGATGAGTTATCTTCTTTTGAAAAAACAGCAGCTCCACCATTGATCAAAACACTGATTTGAAAACTCTCATCGACAGTGATGATGTCAATTCGGCCCGAGGTGTCTCGATCTAGGTTAGCGGCAGAGGCATGCAGCGCCGCAAATGAATTCGTGGTTGTTGTTCGGGTGTATTTGTTTTGCCCAGCCGTGCTCAAGTACAACACTTGAGGTGTCGCGACTCCTATCGACGCGCCACGACAGACCAAATACACATCAGGTTTGCCATCACCGTTGAAATCTGCAGTCAAGGCCTGCCTGACCAATGGGCACGCATCCGCTTGGGTTGTCTCAAGCAATGTAGATGTGGCCTCATGCCAGCCTGACACATCTTTTTTTAAAAAATGCGCCTGAAATCCTGAGGTGGTGGCAGAGGAAGGGGCCACCACGAAAGCTGAGTACGAACCTTCTTGGAAAAAATCCCCAAAAGTAATCGACTCAGGCACCGCATCTACCAATACGGTCGATGGAATTTGTGGTAAGTCCAACGAGATCGAGTTTTTATTCGCGTACGACATATCCAACACAGCCAATGGCGGAGTTGGAAGCCCGCCACTGCCACCGCCGCACCCACTCAAAGCAAACAATAAGGGCAGCATCCATTTTGGGAAATATTGGGGCATGGTTTAAATCATCGGTTTTTAGACACTTTACTTGAATACAAGTCTTATGAGACGGAACTTGCTGATAAAGTTGGACTTGTTACAACCTATGTATTGACCTATGTTAAAGAAGTTTTGTCTGATGACGAGCCTGATCCTGTGCGTCGGTGCAAGCGTCTTTGCGCAGGACAAGCCCGAGCCTAAATACAAGCCCTACCCAGTTCAAAAAAGCGATACGCCCAACGGCAGCGGCGAGCCTAATTTCAGTAAACCAGCATCGCCAACAGCATCCAGAGCCATCTTGGCTAGACCACCTCAATCAGGCAAGGAACCCATGTTGTTGCTGGGTCCAAAGAACCAACCATTTACCGAAATGATTGCTCACACCACCAAACTTGATTACTTTGAGTGCGATGGCATAGTGGCGCCATGGTTCAAAGAGTTGCTGGTTGCCGAGCTGAACTACTTTGCCGAACTCAATGAAATGCCTTTCGTCAAAGGTGACGCCTGTGTGGTCAGCATTGGCACCACCAAGAGCCTCACCCCAGGACGCATCAGCATTCATCTCTATACCAACCAACAACGTTTGACAGCCTGCATTCGTAACGAGCAATGTCCAATTTTCCGCAGTATCAGTTTGATTCCTAAAGGCCAGGTCTTGTATCGGTCTTATTTCTTGTCTGATATGTCGCGTAAATTAATTTCTCAACATTGCGTGACTGACAAAGGCAAATTACACAGCGATACCACCTGTTACAGCGTCGACTGAGCCATGCGATAGTCAGTTCCAATTAAAGACAGCACTTTAGGTGTCGATCTTTAGGGGATACGCCCTTATTGATATGAAGTTGCCTCCCTCTTTTCTTTCTTCTGTCTTGCTCTGTGTGCTGGTTTTCTCGCTCAGCGGACAGAGCACGCTTGTACAAGCTAGCGAACCCAAGAAACAAGAACCTACCAAAGAAGAGAAAAAGTTAAAGTATGTAGAGGAGGAAGGCGAAGAAGCACGTGGGTACACCTACAAACGCGTAGCCAAAGACCCATTTGAAGAGCCTAAACCGGTTCCCAAAGAAGAACCTAAACCGCCACCTAAAGCGGAGCCTAAAGACCCTCACGCCAAACCTGACGCGCACGGCAAGCCTGAAGAAAAAAAGAAAGATGATGGTCACGGCGACGGCCATGACGCCAAAAAGGAAGAAAAGAAAAAAGACGACAAAAAAAAGAATGATGGCCACGGCAAAGAGTCCAAAAAGGAGGCTCCTGTTCTCAGCCAGCTCTATAGCACCGACATCATCAAACTCGACGTCAACAACCGTCCTTTCACTGCCATTGCCCGAAGCACCAAAATGGCGGACTATTACCTATGCAGAGATGTGGTCACCACCAAATACAAGACGATCGTTTTCAATGAAATGAATACTTTCGCTGACCGGATGGGCTTGCCGCGCGCCCAAGACAAGCCCTGTATGGTGAAGATTGCTAAACCCAATACGAAGTTCCCCGGCGCGGTCTACATCGAGTTTTACCCCAACCAGAAGGCTGCCGTGGCTTGCATGCACCTTGGTGAATGTGGCGCAACCCGTTTAGTCATGCTGTTTCCAAAAGATAAAACCGGTAAGCACAGCCAAGATATTTATCGTTCGTACGTGCTGACGGATGAAAACAAATACCAGCGCGGCGCATTTTGCGTCTCCCCCCAAGGGCAATTGCTGGGTGAGAAAAACTGTTACGTGGCGCTCAACCCTGATTGGTTGTTCAATTAAATTTGAGAAATTGGCCTGCCCGGAGGGGATCGAACCCCCGACCCACAGCTTAGAAGGCTGTTGCTCTATCCAACTGAGCTACGGGCAGAATACACAAAAAAAGGCCCCGTGTGGGGCCTTTATTATTAATTGGTCGGGGCGATAGGATTCGAACCTACGACCCTCTGGTCCCAAACCAGATGCGCTACCAGACTGCGCTACGCCCCGAACAGGTTTATTGTAGCCTGAGTTGACCCCGGGGAAACCACGATGAAATATATTGCCGAATTTGGATAAAGTTGCAGTTTAGTGCAGGAGACAACATGCAACCAATCATCAACATAAATCATTCCTACAACGCAGCACAAGATCTATTGGAGCGCAACGCCTCCCACTCAGGCAAGGCGGCTTTCATCGATGCCGTGTCGGGACACACCTTGACTTATGGCGCCCTGACCGAAAAAGCTTACCGGTTTGCCAACGTCCTGCGCGCCCATGGTGTAACGCCAGAAACACGACTCATGCTGTGCATGCTAGATACACCGTCGTGGCCTGTCGTGTTCTTGGGTTGCATACTGGCTGGCGTGGTGCCTGTTGCCACCAACACCCTGCTGACCGCCAAAGATTTTGAGTACATGCTGCGTGATTCGCGATCGCAGGCTCTGGTGGTGTCTGGCACATTGCTGCCGGCATTTGAAGGCTTGATCGGTCAGCTCCCAGATTTGAAAACTGTCATCGTGTCAGATTCAACATCAACGGGGTCCAAATTGTCATTGGAATCACTCATAGCCCAAGCAGATGCCACGCCAATTTGCTTGAATACCAATCCAGATGACATGTGCTTTTGGCTTTATTCCAGCGGTTCCACGGGCTCACCCAAAGGCACCGTCCACCTTCACAGCCATTTGATTCAAACCGCTGAGTTATATGGCAAAGCAGTCTTGGGCATTCAAGCTTCAGACATTGTGTACTCTGCGGCCAAACTATTTTTTGCTTACGGATTAGGCAATGCGCTCACTTTTCCCATGGCTGTCGGCGCGACCACAGTTTTACTGCCTGCGCGCCCCACAACAACCGATGTATTTGGCATCTTGACCAAGTATCAACCGACTATTTTTTACGGTGTACCCACCTTGTATGCGTCGATGCTGGCGGATCCGCAACGTCCCAAAAAATCTGCCTTGAATCTGCGTGTGTGCACCAGTGCAGGCGAAGCCTTGCCCGCAGAGATTGGCAAAAAATGGACCGCTGAATACGGCAGCGAAATCTTGGACGGCATTGGGTCCACCGAAATGCTGCACATCTTTTTGAGCAACCGTCCTGGTGAGGTGCGCTATGGAACCACAGGAAAAGCCGTGCCGGGTTATGCACTGCGCCTCGTGGGAGAAGATGGCCAAGAATGCAAAGACGGTGAGATTGGAGAACTCCAAATTAACGGACCTACTTCCGCCCTCATGTATTGGAACAACCGAACCAAAACCAAGGCTACCTTTGCGGGCGAGTGGACACGCAGTGGGGACAAATACATCCGCGACACTGACGGCTACTACACCTACAGTGGTCGCAGCGACGACATGCTCAAGGTCGGTGGCATTTACGTATCACCCTTCGAAGTCGAAGCTTCGCTCATGACGCACCCCAGCATTTTGGAAGCTGCGGTCGTGGGCTTGGCCGACACCGATGGACTGACCAAGCCCAAGGCTTTTGTGGTCCTCAAATCGGGGCAGCAGCTCAGCGCCGATGATTTGAAACAACACGTCAAATCGCAATTGGCACCCTATAAATACCCCCGCTGGGTAGAGTTTGTGCAGGAGCTGCCCAAAACGGCAACGGGGAAAATTCAACGCTTCAAGCTGCGCGCCTGATCGCTCACAACAAAGCACGCAACTCTTGGGCTGCTCCCTGCAACAAGGGCAAGAATTGCTGCCTTATGTGGGCACCTGTCATGGCGTGGGATGGCAACACCACGTTCAGCGCTGCCACCACTTTGCCCTGTGCGTTACGCAAAGGCACAGACATGGCACTCACCCCCAGCTCGTGCTCTTCACAGCTGATGACGTAATCGTTGATTTGCGCTTGGGCCACCTGCTCACGCAAGGTCTTGGCGTCTGTGACCGTGTGCCCTGTCAAACGCGACAAACTGCGTCCCTTCAGCCAGGCATTGAACTCCGTCTTCGTTTTACCTGACAACAACACGCGCCCTGTGGATGTGGCATGCACGGGTAAACGTGCGCCCAAGTGCAAGCCATACGCCAGCACACGGGCCCCGTCACTGCGGGCAATGATGACCACCTCTTCTCCATCAAGCACCACGGCTGAAAACGAATGTTGCGCTTGGGCCGCCAGGCGGTTCAGGGTTGGCTGTATCAGACGTGGCAACCGTGACGAAGCCAAGTAGCTGCCCGAAAAACGCATCACCTTGGCAGCCAACCAGAAGGAGCTGCCATCGGATTCTAGATAACCCAAGTGATGCAAGGTCAACAGGTGTCGACGTGCAGCAGCGCGCGTGATGCCTGCGCGTTGTGCCGCCAAGGTGGCGTTCAGCCGCTGGCGTTCTGTGTCAAAACTCTCCAGCACAGCCATGCCTTTGACCATTCCCTCAATCACATCCGCTTTGGCTATCGGCATACACCATCCTATTTGCGCGACTATCGCACAGTCAATCCAATCATCGCACAAAGCTGACTCTGCATGACGTACACAAGAGACCGCAGCACTTTATGCTTTGAAGTGTTCAAAACGGAGACATACCATGCGTACACAAGTCGCCATCATCGGTGCCGGCCCTTCAGGCCTTTTGCTCGGAGCCTTGCTGCACAAAGCGGGCATTGACAACATCATCCTAGAGCGCCAGAGCGGTGACTATGTGTTGGGTCGTATCCGCGCGGGGGTTTTGGAACAAGTCACCGTCGATTTGCTCGATGAGGTAGGCGTGAGCCAACGTTTGCACCATGAGGGTCTGGTGCATGGCGGCATTGAATTGCTGTTTGCAGGCAAACGCCACCGCATCGACATGAACAGCCTCACCGGAGGCAAAAATGTGGTGGTCTATGGACAAACCGAAGTCACCCGTGATTTGATGGATGACAGAGCCTCCAAAGGACTGACCACCATCTACGATGCAGACGACGTGAACGTGCACCATTTCGACAGCGCCAACCCCCGTGTGACCTACACAAAAGATGGTCAAAGCCACACCTTGGCGTGTGATTTCATTGCAGGTTGTGATGGCTTTCATGGCGTATGCCGAGCCAGCGTGCCCGAAGGATCCATCACAGAATACGAAAAGGTCTATCCCTTTGGCTGGCTCGGCATCTTGGCCGATGTGCCTCCTGTCTCGCATGAGCTGATTTACGCCAACACAGACCGAGGCTTTGCCCTGTGTTCCATGCGAAGCGCCACGCGAAGCCGCTACTACGTGCAAGTGCCCTTGACCGACAAAGTGGAAGATTGGTCAGACGAGCGCTTCTGGGCTGATTTGAAAAACCACCT
>CANFYL010000003.1 GCA_947451285.1 Comamonadaceae bacterium | reverse complement strand
GTTGGCGCGGTGCGTACACCATGTGCTCGTACACCTCGTCGCTGATGAGCAAGATCTGGGTGGGCTTTAAGAGTTCCTCCAGCTTGAGCATTTCTTCCCGTGTCCACACGGTGGCGCTGGGGTTGTGTGGGCTGTTGACGAGGATGGCGCGCGTTTTGGGGCTGATGGCGGCGGCGATCTTGTCAAAGTCGGGGCGGAAGGAGCCGGGTGTCAGCGGCACGCGCACGGCCACGCCACCGGCCAACTCGATGTTGGGGATGTAGCTGTCGTAGCAGGGTTCTAAAACGATGACTTCGTCACCCGTGCGCACCACGGCCAAGATGGCGCTCAAGATGGCTTGGGTGGCCCCTGCGGTGACGGTGATCTCGCTCACCGGGTCGTAGCGGTACTGGTAGAGCGATTCAATTTTTTTGGCAATCGCTTCGCGCAGCACGGGCACCCCGGTCATGGGCGGGTACTGGTTGAGTCCTTGGGTCATGGCGTCGGTGACGCAGCGCACCAGGTGCGGGTCACAGGCAAAGTCTGGAAAACCTTGGCCCAGGTTGACGGCATTTTTTTCAGTCGCCAATGCGGACATGACGGTGAAGATGGTGGTGCCGACTTTGGGAAATTTGGTGTCAAGAACAGGTGTGGTCATAGGTCAGGGTTCACAGGTCGTAGTCGTTGGCGTGGCCTTCGAGGGCTTTGAGAATCAGGTTGCGGTCCAAGCGGTCGCTCAGCAAGGTGGCGAAGTCATAGACGAAGTTGCGCAGGTAGGCGCTGCGCTTGAACGCAATGCGTGCGGTGTTTTTACCAAACAATTGGGCGCCGGGGCGCACCACCAGGTCGTCGTCGGCGCTGTCGCGCACCGCCATTTCCGCCACGATGCCCACGCCCATGCCTAAGCGCACATAGGTTTTGATCACATCTGAGTCAATGGCTTCGAGGGCAATGCGCGGTGTCAGGTGCTTGGCGGCAAAGGCTTTGTCAATGCGGGTGCGTCCCGTGAACGACGGGTGGTAAGTGATGATGGGCTCAGCGGCTAAGTCTTCCAGCGTGATGCGGCTTTTGGCGGCGAGTGGGTGGGTCTTGGGGATGACCAAGACGTGTTCCCACTCGTAGCAAGGCAGGGTCACCAGATCCGGATAGTCCGACAGCGATTCGGTGGCAATGCCAATCTCGGCCACTTCATCCAGCACCATTTGCGCCACTTGCGCGGGCGCGCCTTGGTGCAAGCTGATGTTGACTTTGGGGTAGGTCGCGCGCAACTTGGCCACGGGCACCGGCAGCACATAGCGCGCCTGGGTGTGGGTGGTGGCGATGGAGAGGGTGCCGCTGTCTTCGGCGCTGTATTGCTCGCCAATCCGCTTGAGGTTGCCCACTTCGCGCAAGATCACCTCGATGCTGCGCAGCACGTGTTGCCCGGGCTCGGTGACGCGCTTGAGGCGCTTGCCGTGGCGGGTGAAGATGTCAATGCCCAGTTCTTCTTCGAGTTCAATGATGGCTTTGGAGACCCCAGGCTGTGAGGTGTGCAGCGCCTTGGCTACCTCGGTCAGGTTGAGGTTGCGACGTGCGGCCTCTTGGACGAAGCGAAATTGGTGAAGATTCATGACGTGGGCGGTGAATTTGCCGCGTCATTATGCCTTGGGCATCTAACTGGACCGTTCTTTATTCAGAGGTTTTGGCGTGTTCCAACGCGATGTCGGCCAACAAATCGAGCAAGGCGTCTTGTTCGCCCACAGCGGGCTGGCAGTCGATGTGTAGGTCGGGGTGGGCTTGGCGCAGCGCTTGCATGAGCACGGGCAAATCTTCGCGGGCGTGCTTGCCAACCCCCAAAAACAAGGGCAACACGCTCAGGCTGGTGGCGCCTTGGGCCACCACCTCGGCTGCGGCTTGGGCCAGGCTGGGTTCGGTGAGTTCCAAGTAAGCACAGCGCACGGCGATGTGCGGTGCGCGTTGCGCAATCCGAGCTGCCACGGCTTGGATGGGGCGGTGCCACAAGGGGTCGCGTGAACCGTGGGCGAAAAGAAGAATGGCGTGCATGGTGTGGGTGCGTTTATTGGCGCAATACCAACCACCCAAAGGCGGCGAGCGAGGCGACGGAGTAGAGCATGCCCGGCGCCGCTGCAGCGAACCAAGGGGCCCAGCTGTTGAGGTTGCCGATGTAGCTGAAGACGTTGTTGAGCAAGAAAAAGCTGATGCCAGCCAGCACGCCGCCAAAGACATGGCTGGTGATGTTGCCGCTGCGGAAATGCAGGTAAGCAAAGGGCAGGGCGAGTACCACCATGACCAGGCAGCTCAAGGGGTAGAACACTTTTTTCCAGAACTCAATTTCAAAGCGCTGGGTGGCTTGACCATTGGCGCTGAGGTGACGGATGTACTGGAACAGGTCGATGGTGCCCATGCGGTCGGGCTTGAGCAGAGCCACCGAGAGCATTTCAGCAGTGATGCTGGTCGACCAGTTGTATCCCTCGGTGCGTTTGCGCTGCATGGTGGCGTTGTCGCTGTTGCGGTTGATGCTATCGCGCTCGACCTGCTGCAAGTACCAAGCGTCATCGTTGTGGAGAAGGCCTAATTTGGCGCGGGTCAGGCCTAGCCACTGCCCCTCGGCATCAAACTCAAAAATACGTATGCCGCTCGGGTTGCCTTCGGGCGTGAGCGATTGCACATTGACGGCATAACTTCGATCGGTTTGCCGCTCACGCAACCAAGCGCCTGTTTGGCCCACACTGATTTGGCCCATGTAGCGGCTCTTGAGCAATTGACCGTAGCGGTCACACAAAGGTGATACGTAGTCACCGATCACAAAGGTGATCGCGACGAACGCCAAGCCCAATCCCATGAGGTTGCGCAAGGCCATGCTTGGGCCCAGCCCACTGGTGCGCAATATCGTGAATTCAGAGCTTTGGGCCAAGCGCGCCATGACAAAAATGGTGCCAATCAATACCGAGATGGGAAGTAATTCGTAGAGATGGCTGGGCACCAGCAGCAACACATAGATGAAGGCGTGTTTGAGTTGGTAGGCCCCATTGTTTTTACCCACGCCTTGGATTTCATCGACAAAGTCGAAGAAAAAAAACAATGCGAGAAAACTCAGCGCCACAAAGGACACGGCACCAAACACTTCACCATAAATGAGACGACGCAGGGTTTTCATGGACGTCCTTGTGAGGTGCGCGCATGGCCCAAGAGTTGCCGCCAATGCCAGTTGTTGTGGCGCGCGCTGAGCCACAACAAACTCATGACCAACATACCGCCGTGCAAAGCCACAAGGTAGTGGATGAGTTGCACTTGGCCAGCGCTGATCCAGCTTTGGCCCAGATTGATGAAGTTGTAATAAATGACAAAGATGAACAAGGCCAGGGCCAAGTTACCGCCCCGTCCGACCCGTGGGTTGGCGCTTGTGATGGCCAGACCAACCACCAGTAAATTGAAAGAAGCCAGGACCATGCCCAAGCGCCAGGCCAACTCACCCTGATGGGCCAAACTGGGGGATTGAATCAACCGCAGTGTGTTGACTGCTTTGGGTGGTGCGTTGGCTGCAACTTTGACGTCTTGACCTATACGAGTGCCGTAGAGTTTGAATTCGCTGACCTTCAAATCAGCCTCGCCCATGGTTTGCTCTACCAATTGGCCACGTTCGAGCATCAAAAACCTCTCGTCATTGATCATTTCAATGCGACCGGCTCTAGCCGATGTCATGGTTTGCTTGCCATGATCTGTGGACGAGATAAAGACATTCTTGCCTTGCTTGTTTTCAACGCTGTCTTTGTCAACAAAAAATACGCGTTGTCCGCTCGAGGACTCTTGAAAAAGGCCTGGGGAGACGCGTTCTAAGTCGCCGCGGCGCTCAAAACGCTCACGCAGTTCACTGATTTGGCTGTTTGACCAAGGCCACACCAAAAGCACCAACACAGCCACGGTCACCAGCATGGGCCATGCAAAGCGCAACACGGGTGTAAGAAAGGCGCGCAAGCCTTTGCCACTGGCCAGCCAAATCACCATTTCGCTGTCAAGGTAAAGGCGAGAGAGTGTGCTGACGGTGGCGATGAACAAACTCATGGTCAGTACGGTGGGGAGGTGACCCAACATGGTGTAGCCCATGACCAAACTGACTTCAGAAGGGTTGACGCTGCCTTGGGAGGCTTGTCCCAGGGTGCGAATCAGCATCATGGTCATGACGATCGTCACCAGCACCACCAAGGTGGCGCCAAAGCTGCGGGCCAGCTCTTTGCGGAGGGAGGAATGGAATAACATCAGCGCGAAAGAAAGACGCAATTATGAACTTCGAACTCAAGACCCTAGATTTGACAGCAGCAGCAAGCCTGAAAAACGATGTGCTGATTGTGCTGGTATCTGCGGCTTTCAAGCCTGCTCGAGATACCGTGTCCGGACTGATTGCCCAAGCACGAAAAAGCGGGGACTTGGACGCCACCCCCGCCAAGATATTGAGTCTTTGGCGAGCCGATGGCGTGGCTGCAGGACGCGTGTTGTTGGTTTCTACAGGTGAGGGCCATGCACGGCAGGTGCGGCAAGCTGTCACGGCTGCGGTGGCCTCACTCAAATCGGCGGCCCCAAAGAGCTTGACGCTTTGGATGGAGGAGGCCAGCGAACAACGCTTGCATGCGGCCACACAAGCTGTCGCCGACACCAGCTACGTCTACACCGCAACCAAACCGACCGCCAAGGCCAATCTGCTCAAACGCGTGGTGCTGGGTTTGCCAACTGTCAGTCAAACCAAAGCAGCCAAGTCTGATTTCGACCATGCCTGTGCCCTGGTGGCAGGCGTTGCTTTGGCTAAAGAATGGGGCAATCGTCCAGCCAACCATGCCACACCGAGTATGTTGGCCAAGGTGGCCCAAACCTTGGGTAAAAAGCCCCGTCTGCGTTGCGAAGTGTTGGGCCCGGACCAGATTCACAAATTGGGTATGGGCTCGTTTGCTGCGGTGGCGCAGGGGTCGCGTGAGCCCATGCGCTTCATCGTGTTGCATTACAACGGCGCCGCCAAAAGTGTGGCCCCCACTGTGTTGGTGGGCAAGGGCATCACCTTTGACACAGGGGGGATTTCTATCAAGCCAGCCGCAGGCATGGACGAAATGAAGTTCGACATGTGTGGCGCTGCAAGCGTGCTGGGCACGTTTGAAGCTTTGGCGCAGTTGCAACCTGCCATCAATGTGGTGGGCTTGATCCCTACTTGCGAAAACATGCCCGGCGGTCAAGCCCTGAAGCCGGGCGATGTGGTGACCAGCATGAGCGGCCAAACCATTGAGGTACTCAATACCGATGCCGAAGGTCGATTGATCTTGTGTGATGCCTTGACGTATGCCAAGCGCTTCAAACCCTGCGCGGTGATTGACATTGCCACGTTGACCGGCGCGTGTGTGGTGTCTCTGGGCCATGTGCGAAGCGGTTTGTTCTCGGCCTCTGACGAGTTGGCCCATGCGCTGCAAGCTGCAGGCGAAGCGGCCTTGGACCCTTGCTGGCGTTTGCCTTTGGATGACGAATATGCCGAGGCTCTGAAGTCCAACTTTGCCGACGTCGCCAACGTGGGGGGTCGAGATGGCGGGGCCATCACTGCGGCCAAGTTCTTGCAGCGTTTTGCCAAGGACTACCCGTGGGCACATTTGGACATTGCAGGCTCCGCGTGGAAGAGCGGAGCGGCCAAAGGAGCCACCGGTCGCCCTGTGGGCTTGCTGCTCCACTACCTGCTGGGCACGGAGCACAAACGCCAACCTAAACCCACAGCTGTCGAGCCCAAATCGGCGACTCGCCGGCGTGCGCCAACACGTTTGGCATGACCGAAATCGCCTTTCACTTCAATGCGCCAGACAAGCTGGCCTACGCCTGTCGTTTGCTGCGTAAGGCTGTGGCCAGTGGTGCCAAGGTGGTTGTGGTGGGAGATGAAGCCTTTTTGCAAGACCTGGACAGCCAGTTGTGGACCTTTGCTCCATTGGAGTTTGTGCCGCACTGTCGCGCTGAAAGTCCGATAGAGCTGCGCATGGCGTCGCCCGTGGTATTGACAACCCAACTATCGGACGGAGAACCCTTGCCGCACCATCAAGTGCTATTGAATTTGGCGGCTCGCGTGATGCCAGGCTTTGAACACTTTGAGCGAGCCATCGAGGTGGTGACCCTGGATGAGCAGGACCGACTCAATGCTCGCTTGCGATGGAAGCATTACGCGGACAGGGGTTACGCCATCACACGGCATGATTTGAAATTGAAAGAAAGTGCATGATTCGAAATGCTTCTTTATATGACGCATTTTTGAAAGTTATGATCTTTTTGTCTTTGTTTTATCCACCAAGGAGTTTTTGAATGCGCATTCATTTCAAATTGACGCTGGTTGCCAGCATTGCCGCACTCAGTGGCCTGACCTATGCACAAGAGCAGGTGGTCAAGATTGGTCATGTAGCGCCTGTCAGCGGTGCGATTGCGCATTTAGGCAAAGACAATGAAAACGGCGCACGTTTGGCCGTGGAAGAGCTCAACGCCAAAGGCATCAGCATTGGGGGCAAAAAAATCAAATTCGAATTGCTGGCCGAGGACGATGCAGCCGACCCCAAGCAAGGCACAGCAGCGGCACAAAAGCTGGTCGATGCCAAAGTGTCTGGGGTGGTGGGACACTTGAACTCAGGCACCACGATTCCGGCTTCTAAGATTTACAGCGATGCGGGCATCCCGCAAATTTCGCCTTCTGCCACCAATCCCAAGTACACCCGCCAAGGCTACCCAACGGCATTCCGTGTGGTGGCCGATGACGTGCATCTGGGCGGTACCCTCGGGCGCTATGCGGTGAAAGAGCTCAAAGGCAAATCGATTGCTGTGATTGACGACCGCACGGCTTATGGCCAAGGTGTGGCCGAAGAGTTTGAAAAAGCCGTCAAGGCCGCAGGCGGCAACTTGGTGGGCCACGAGTTCACCACCGACAAAGCCACCGACTTCATGCCCATCTTGACCACGATCAAAGGCAAGAAGCCCGACATTGTGTTTTTTGGCGGCATGGATGCTGTGGGTGGCCCCATGCTCAAGCAAATGAAGTCGCTGGGCATTGCGGCCAAGTTCATGGGTGGGGATGGTATTTGCACCACCGAGTTGGCCAAACTCGCGGGTGACGCCATGGCCGATGGCCAGGTGATTTGTGCCGAAGCAGGCGGCGTGGATGGCGCCTTGAAGAAAGGCATGGATGACTTTGGTGTGAAGTACAAAAAACGCTTCAACGATGATGTGAAGCTGTACGCGCCCTATGTGTATGACGCGGTCAATGTGATGGTGGACGCCATGCAGCGCGCTAAATCTACCGACCCCACCAAGTACTTGCCTGAGCTGTCCAAGACTGCGGGCTACAAGGGCGTGACGGGCACGATTGCCTTTGATGCCAAAGGCGACATCAAAAACGGTGCGCTCACGCTCTACACCTACAAGGCGGGCAAGCGCGATCAAATTGCGGTGGTGCGCTGAATCTCAGTTTCACGCCAATTGGAAGAACCACCTTCGGGTGGTTTTTTTGATGCGCATGGCGTAAGCCCGCAGCGCTGACTTATCGGGCGGGTGGAAGGTAGGCGAATGCAATATAGGCAAACGGTTTGTGCAGCGGAAAACGAAACCCTTTACTGACAACAGTCAATTCCATGGCCTCGGGTGTTTGTCCTTGTGAACTCAGCCACATGCGCATGTCTTTTTCACAGTTGCTGGGTTCGGGTTTATCGATGGGCCCTAAGGGGCACAACAAGAGGCCGGCCTGCTGTTGCCAGTTGAGCAGTGGGGTCACTGTTGCAGGAAATTGATTTGGAACCCCTGGCACCACCCGCACGCTGGGATCGCCATAAAAAGCCAGCAAGGCGCTTTCTGCCCACTGCCCGCCGACCCAGCGCAAGGGCTGATCGGGATAGCGCTCTTGCCAGTTGTCCAGCAGAGCTTTCGCTGCCTCGCGCCTGGGCAAGTAGTGGTTAGGGGTACCTTCTTGGGCTTGGTGCCAAGCGTACCAAGGGCTCACGACTAGAACGAGCAAGCACCACGCAAGAAAGCACTTCAAAAGCACAGGCCGAGCTGCGCGCAGATCTGCTCCCGGGTGACTCAAATTACGCAACCACAGCAAAGAAAACCCATAACCGATGGGGATTGCCCATGGCATGGACAACTCCACAAAGCCGCTGATGCCAAAGACCAAGGTGATGGCCCATGGGAGCATGGCGATCCAAAACAAGGTGTCGTCCCAACCATGCGGCAACCACGCGCGCAGCAGTCGCAGTGGCCAAGTTCGCAGCCTTTGCCACAATGAAGGTGTGCCTGGTGCGTACACCCACGCGCACAGCAACCAGGGCAATACCCAGTAGGCGATTGGGGCGAGCGCAAATTTCAACACCATGCGCCAATTCACCCCTTCTTGTCCCCCTTGTTCCCCAACATAGCGCAGCGTGACCCAATCGTGATCTTGCAACCATTGCAGGTGAGGCCCCAAACACAGACCAAACACCATCAGAGTCAACCAGGGTTTGTAAGTGCCAAACCAAGCCCGCCCATTGCGACTGACCAGCGAGCTCAAGAAAATGGCCAGCAAAAAGACACCGCTGTAATACTTTCCGAGCATGGCCAGGGCACTCAGAACGCCCAAACCCAATGACCAAAAGAATGCGGTGCGCCCTTGACTGGCCACGCAACGCACCCAAGCCAGTACCACCCAGGGCCACACACTCAACAAAATGGCATTGGCATTGAACTTGACGGCCAAGGTGCTGTAGGGAAACGCCAAGCACAGCAAGAGCGCGCAAGGCAAAGCCAAGTCAGGTCGTCCCATGGCTCGAACGGCTTGGTACACACCCAGCAAGGCCAGTGCGACGTTCAGGTAGGACAGCAGGTGGTAAGAGGCGTCGAGGTGGGGAAGTACCGAAAACCAGGCGCCGGTGATCCAAGCAAACAGGGGCGGGTGCTTGGCGCTGCCCCAGGCCCAGTTTTGTCCCCAGGCAAAGTTCTCCAGCATGTCGGCATAGGCGTCAAGGTTGGTGTCGGCAATGCCATGGGCCAACACCCAAGACAGCACATGAATCAACAGCAAACTGCCAATACCAATGGACCAGCTCGAACGAGAAGCAGAAAAAATGGGGGGGGAATTCAGGGACAGGGCACACTTTCAGAATCCAAAAATTATAGGAGTCTTCCGTAGGATACGGCGCTGTGATCTGGCTGGAGTCTATAAAAATCAAGTACTTAGAGCCGTTTGAATTTTTTTTTGTAATTTGTGTCCACCAATTCTTGGCGTCATGCGTTGTTTGCTCATCGTGTTCTGAGGAGCCTGTATGGACAAGTCAGTATTTCAAATGGATCCACCTGATGTGGCACTGGAGCGTCGCTTCAAATGTGCGCCAGCTGAAAAGTCAGGAATCAAAGCCACCTTTGACCGTCTACGTGCCCAGTTGGCACAAGAAGCCGAGCAAAGAAGCCGTCCTGTGTCACGGATTTATTCGGGCTTTAGAGCGGTGAAAGCTTAAGTAGTCATTCCAGGCGCTGTGTCGATCAGCGTTGAAGTTGAGGGCCCCATTGGTGGGCCCTTTGTGTTGGAGTCATTGATTTTTTTCTGAGCGCACAGCGCTGTGAAAGCCGTATGTTTGTTGTGCTCAGTTCTTTGCTCCCTGTGGTCTTGTTGATCGCGATTGGATTTTGGGTCGGTGTACGCGGATGGGTGACGCCAAGCGGCGCCAAAGAGATATCCAATTTGGCATTCATGGTCTTGGCGCCAGCTCTGCTGTTTCGCACCATGAGCCAAGTTCACTTGGATGAGCTGGACATTCAGCCGGTGGCCATGTACTTTGTGGGAGCGATTGGCTTGTTCGTGATGCTCTTCTTGAGCTTGGGCTGGAACCGCCGGGCCACAGTATTGGCTTTGGCGGCCACTTTTAGCAATACGGTGATGTTGGGCATTCCGCTGATCGGATTGATGTATGGTCCACCCGGCTTAGTTTATCTTTTCACTTTGATCTCTTTGCATGCCTTGGTCATGCTGACGTTGGCCACGGTGGTCCTGGAGTTGGTGTTGGCACGCGAGGTTGCGGCAGATCCCAGTACTGACTTAGCCAACCGTCATCCCATGGTGACGATTGCGCTGGCGGTGCGCAATGCGGTGATCCATCCGGTGCCTCTACCCATCTTGTTAGGTTTGGGTTTTGGTCAATTGGGATGGGTCATGCCAGAGGTGGTGGACAAACCACTGCAGTGGATGGGCAGTACCTTTGGGCCCTTGGCCCTGTTGCTGGTCGGCATTACCTTGGCGAATGTGTTGCACGACATGCGCCAGAGTTGGGCAAAACAGAGCCGTCTAGAGGCTATGAAGCCCTTGGGGGTAGCGGTGCGTTTGGCCCTGCTGAAGAATTTAGGGCACCCTTTGCTGGTGCTGCTCTTGGGATGGTCCTTTGGGGTGACGGGACTGGCATTGGCCGTGATGGTGAGTGCAGCCTCCATGCCCATTGGTGCCAATGTGTTTTTGTTCTCCCAACGCTATGGGGTGGGTGAAGATTCGGTGCCTGCAGCCGTGGCCTTGTCCACCTTGCTGGCGATGGTCACGGTGCCTTGGGTATTGAGCTGGGTCCACTGAACCCACCCACCTTGCTGGTCAAGCCGGCTGACGTTACTGCCTTCGGGCAAGCGCACTTTGTCAGGCCAGCTCGGCAATCAATTCAATTTCCACGCAGGCACCCATGGGCAGTTGGGCCACGCCAAATGCGCTGCGGGCATGGGCGCCTTTGTCACCAAAGACTTCGGCGATCAGCTCGCTGCAGCCGTTGGTCACCAAGTGCTGCTCGGTGTAGTCAGGGGTGGAGTTCACCAAGCTCATGACTTTGACGATGCGTTGCACCTTGTTCAAGTCTCCCGCGGCAGCGTGTAAGGTGCCCAGCAAGTCGATGGCGACTGAGCGTGCGGCGGCCTTCGCCTGCTCGGTGCTCATGGTGCGCCCGAGCTGCCCGACCCAGGATTTGCCGTCTTGCTTGGCGATATGACCACTCAAGAACACCAGTTTGCCGCTTTGTACAAAGGGCACATAGGCTGCGGCCGGAACAGCCACGGGCGGCAGGGTGATGTGGAGGGCTTGCAGGCGGTCATAAATGCTCATGGGGTGGTCCTTGTTGAATTTCAAGTTGAAATTTTAGAAGGCTCAGGCGCTGCATTTGCAGGGTCAATGGGAGGGTCCTCAATGGGGAACACGGTGACACCCACTTCCAGGGTGTGACTGGCCCCGCCGTGAATCACGCCACGAACAGGTGACACATCACCAAAGTCACGCCCGAGCGCCAGGGTGACGTAGTCTTGACCCGGAGAGTTCAAGCCCCAGCGGTTGTTGGTCGGGTCAAGGTCAAACCATTGGCCATGGGGGGTGAGTGTGCCGTTCTCTGTGTGCGGCACATACAGCGAGACCCAAGCATGTGATGCATCGCTGCCAATCAAGCGCGCTTGGCCCTCTGGGGGTTCGGTCAGCAAATAGCCGCTCACATAGCGCGCAGCCAAGCCCTGGGTGCGCAAGCAACACAACAAGATATGCGCAAAGTCCTGGCACACGCCTTGGCGTTTGGCCAGGGCCTCACGAGCGGGAGTGTTGATGTCGGTGCTGGCGCTGGCGTATTTGAACTCTTGATGGATGCGGGTCATCAAATCACAGGCGGCTGCCAAGACCGAACGTTGGGGGGTGAAGCTGGGTCGGGCAAATTCGCCGAAGTCTTGGTGCGGCACGACGTAGGGCGAGGCAAACACAAATTCATTGGCCGCATCCCAAGCGGCGCCTGCGTGGTACACAAAATGGTCACGCACTTTTTCCCAGTTTGGGAGCTGGGCCGCTTGGCTGGCTTCAAAAGTCGTGGGATGTGTCAGCACCA
Source organism: Comamonadaceae bacterium (assembly GCA_947451285.1). Taxonomy (GTDB): domain Bacteria; phylum Pseudomonadota; class Gammaproteobacteria; order Burkholderiales; family Burkholderiaceae_C; genus Limnohabitans. The sequence continues at coordinate 43,732 of CANFYL010000003.1, read as the reverse complement.
AGCTGCTGGCTTCGATGTGCAAACTGCTGTGAGGCGCAGGCAATGAAAAAAAGCTGCGCAGGTTGCCAAACACGTCCACATGGTCGCTGCGTGCGGCTGGGGCCGGCGTGATGCGTAGTGCGGCATTGCGCACAGTTTGAGAGGAGAGGTCGCGTGGCAGCAAATGCGCCATGTGCTGCGCGGTCTCCACCTGCGATGCATAGTGGTAAGTGGTGGTGTGCAACACGTGGAGCAACATGATCAAGCCCCCACGCTGTCGCCGTTTTGGGTGTGGCTGAAATAGTGGGCAGAGATGGCATCTGAAACCTGCCACGCAGCTTGCACACATCCAGACAAACACGTGCGCAACGCGACCAGTTGCCCCTGGGCATCGCGCGCACAGAGTTCCTCAAGCTTGGCATGCTGCACGTGGGGCACCAACAAGGCCAGCGCATCGGGTTCGCCCATGGGCGTGGCCGCCAATTTGGACAGGCGCGCGCGCAAGGAGCGGGTGACCCAAGCCAAAGACCTGGGGTTGTCGTGGTCTTGAATCAGCAGCTCGACCAGTGGCGCCAAGTCACGGCTTTGTTGGTGTTGGGCCTGAAAGGTGATGGTGCTGTCAAACAAAGCCAGTAAAGCGCTGAAGTGTGAGCTGTTGTCCAAGGTTTCCTCGGTCAGATGCGCAGCATGGTGTGAAGCCTCTTGAGCGACTTCAAACGCGCCGACCTCAACCGCCAAGTCCAGCGCATCGGCCAAGAAACCCAAGCGTTCGACATGGCGGCCGATGCTCAGCAATTGCCAACCCTCGTCACGCGTCATGCGGTCGGTTTGTGCCCCTGTGATGGCTGCCAAGGTCGCGCTGGCTGACTCCAAGGCCTGCAAAGCCTGAATGGCGGAAAACTCGGGGCGAGACAGGGTCTGAGTGCAGTCGGCACTGAATTGCGCCACGCAATGGACGATGGCGTTCCAGTGCTCTGGCGACAAACGCTCGCGCAACGAAGATGCTGCTTGCCGCAGTGCGCGCAAGTTGTAACCCACGCTGGTGGTGTGTTCGTCTTGGTCGAGGCAGGCAATCAAGGTCCGCTCGAACACCCTGCGACGGGTGCCCATGCTGGGGGTGGAGAGGCCTGCTTCTTCCGTGCCATGCCCTTGGGCGAAGGGCACACCCAAGGGAATCAAGCCTTGGCGTTGGGTGAGTTGCTGCAACCAAGCCCACAGGCTGCGCGATGCCGGATCTTCCCCATTGAGCGCCTCAAGGCACAAGCGCACTAAACGCACCATGTTCTCGCTGCGCTCGGTGTAGCGTCCTAGCCAATACAGGTTTTCTGCTGCTCTGCTGGTCACCATGCGTGGGCGGTGGGTGAAGTTCACCGAGCTGGCGGTCTTGGTCAGCAAGGTGCTGCGGTCTACGGCGGCTTCGGTTTGGACCCACACATCGGCGCTGCTGCCACCGCGTTGCATCGAGGCAATTTCGGCATTCGGTGCCGCAATGCGCGCCAAACCGCCGGGCAGGACGCGCCAAGAGTCGGGGCCATCGCGCAAGGCAAATACGCGCAACATGACCGAGCGCGACACGATGCCTTCTTGGGCGTTTTTCCAAGTTGGCATCTGTGACAACGGCATGTAGGCCTGCAAGGTGTGGCGATCGGGCTGGCGCGTGATGCGCCCCACCCATTCGTCGCGCTGCGATTCGCTCAGGGATCGCCCCAGCGCCGCGTCAAAACTGCCATGGCTGGCAGAGCCCGGGTAGGTGGGTTTGATCACCATGTGGTCGAGCTGCGGCAGCACGCTGGCCAAGGCTGCGCGCTCGCCGCACCACCAGGTGTCCAGCGCAGGCAACTGCAAGGTCTCGCCCAGCAGGGTTTCGCTCAACGCCGGAAAAAAGCCCATCAAGGCCGGGGATTCGAGGAAGGCCGAGCCCGGACTGTTGGCCACCACCAAGTGGCCCGCGCGCACTGCCTGCAGCAGGCCGGGAACGCCCAGGGTGGAGTCGGCGCGCAACTCCAGGGGGTCTAAAAACTCGTCGTCCAAGCGCTTGAGCAACACATGCACGGGCTCCAAACCGCGCAAGGTGCGAAGGTACAGGCGCTCGTCACGCACGGTCAGGTCGCTGCCTTCGACCAAGCTCAGGCCGAGGTAGCGGGCCAGGTAAGCGTGTTCAAAATAGGTTTCGTTGTAGGGGCCCGGGGTGAGCAATGCCACATGGGCTTGCGCGCCAGCAGGGCTGTGCTGCTTGAGCGACTCCACCCACACCCGGTAGGTGGCAGCCAGGCGCTGGATGTGCATGGTTTCAAACGCCTGTGGAAACTGGCGCGAAATCAGCAAGCGGTTTTCAAGCAGGTAACCCAAGCCGGAGGGGGCCTGGGTGCGCTGAGACACGACCGCCCATTGCCCGTCGGGGCCGCGCGCCAGGTCAAACGCGGCGATGTGCAAGTGCGTGCCACCGCCGGGCGAGACACCATGCATGGCACGCACATAGCCAGGGTGTCCTTGCACCAACGCTGGGGGAATCATGGCTTGCCGAATCAGTTGCTGCGGGCCGTAGACGTCGGCCATGACGCGCTCCAACAGGCGTGCACGCTGCTGCACGCCTTGCTCTATCTGTTGCCAGCTTTGTGGGGTCAAGATCAGGGGGAACAAATCGACCGCCCAAGGGCGTTGTGGCCCGCCTTGGCTGGCATAGACGTTGTAGGTGATGCCGTTGTCTCGCACCTGGCGCGCCAGCACCTGGGTACGTCGGTCGAGGTCATCGAGTCCCAGCGGTCCCAGCTGCTCAAAGAAGGTGCGCCAAGAGGGCGTCAACTCCCGGGTGGCCAGGTCCGCATGAGCGACTGGCGTCGGAGCGTTTACGGGGTTTGCCGCAACCGCTGGGTTGGCGTTGGACAGCGGGGCAAGTGGCGCGAAGGGCTTAAAGTGGGGGCGAGTTGGTGGGGAAAGGTTGCTCAGTGATGGCAGCGATGTTTGACTTTGCCCTTGACTTAGCGATGGCGATGGCGTGTGGCCGGGTTCAGAAGTGGCAGGACGGCAGGCACCCAACAGTTCGTCAAAGTGCCCGCTGTCAGCCGGATGGACCAAGGCACTCACCAACTCAGCCAATGCGGGCGTTGGTGAGGTGGCATCGGTTGGGTGTTGAGGTGTCTCCACAGTGGGCGCATTGTCTCATCGGAGCTGGGTTCACCGTCGCAAGTCGAGCGTGAACGGAAACTCCTTGCTCGCTGCCACGCCCACGGTTGCCGCGCCAATGTCGAGCTTGCCGGGCGTATGGCCCAGCGGGAAGAAGCGCGACAGACGCCGGCTTTCTGCCTCGTAGGCGTTGACTGGCAGGGTGTCATAGCTGAGGCCGCCAGCATGCGCCACATGGTATTGACACCCCCCCACCGACCGTTTCATCCATGTGTCCACGATGTCAAAGGTCAGTGGCACGTGCACGCCGATGGTGGGGTGCAAGGCAGACGACGGGGCCCAAGCACGGTAGCGCACACCGGCCACGTATTCGCCCACGGTGCCTGTCGGTTGCAGGGGCAGGGCGCGGCCATTGACGGTGACGGTGTGACGGCTGGGATTCAGGCCTGTCACGTGCACTTCGATGCGCTCAAGAGACGAGTCCACATAGCGCACGGTGCCGCCACTGGAGCCTTCTTCGCCCATCACATGCCAGGGTTCAAGGGCGTTGCGCAGGGTCAGTGAGATGCCCAGCGTGTTGAGTTCGCCCACGCGGGGAAAGCGGAACTCAAAGTGTGGCGCAAACCAGGCGGGGTCGAAGTGAAAGCCGTTGTCGCCGAGTTCGGTGAGCACATCGTCAAAGTCGGCTTTGACAAAGTGGGGCAGCAAGAAGCGGTCGTGCAGCTCGGTCCCCCAGCGCGTGGCCGGGGCTTCGTAGGGTTGCGCCCAAAAGCGCGCCACCAGGGCGCGCAGCAGCAGTTGCTGCACCGCGCTCATGCGGGCGTGCGGGGGCATTTCAAAGGCGCGCAATTCCAGCAAGCCCAAGCGACCGGTGGACGAGTCGGGTGAGTAGAGCTTGTCAATGCAAAACTCTGAGCGGTGGGTGTTGCCTGTGACATCAATCAGCAAGTTGCGCAGGCTACGGTCGACCAACCATGGGGGCAAATCCACCCCGTATTTGGCGCGGTTGTTGCGAATTTCGCCCAAGGCAATTTCGAGCTCGTAGATTTGATCGTTGCGCGCCTCGTCCACGCGGGGGGCTTGGCTGGTGGGGCCAATGAACATGCCGCTGAACAAGTAGCTCAGAGATGGGTGGTTGTGCCAATACAAAATCAAACTGGCCAGCAGTTCAGGCTTGCGCAAGAACGGGCTGTCGGCAGGAGTGGCGCCCCCCATGACCACGTGGTTGCCGCCGCCAGTGCCGGTGTGGCGGCCATCGGTCATGAATTTTTCGGCCGACAGGCGCGACTCGAAGGCGGCTTGGTACAAGAACTCGGTGTGCGCCACGATTTCTTGCCAGTTGTGGGCTGGGTGGATGTTGACTTCGATCACACCCGGGTCAGGCGTGACGGCCAATACTTTGAGGCGTGGATCGCGTGGCGGGCCATAGCCTTCAAGCACGATCCGCATGTCGAGTTCTTGGGCGGTGGCTTCGATGGCGCTGAGCAGTTCCAAGTAATCTTCCAAGCGCGTCAAGGGCGGCATGAAGACATACATCAAGCTTTGCGCGGCGCTGCCTGTCTTGCCTGCCAATTCAACGTTTGGGCCGTTGGCCCGGGCCGGGTCGCGCACTTCGACGCAGATGGCGGTGCGGGTGATCCAGGAGGCCGATTGGAATTTGTGGGGTGGCGTGTTGGGGTCGATGGCGCGCTGAACTTGGTGTGCTGGCGAAGTGCCAGAAGGCACCATGCCTTTGACGGCAATCAGTTCTTCGGCATAGTGATTGGCACCCATAGCCACCGTGCCGCCTTGCGTAAAACTACCTCCGCTGTGAGGGGTGTTGTAGTGGGTGAAACGGGCGTGGTGTGCGTATTGCGCCCTCAAGGCTGCGGCATGGGGCAGCGGTTGGCGCTCGGCGTAATGGTCTTGGCTGATGGGATACGGGTAATCGGCTGCAGTGACCCATGGCAAGGAGTCCAGTGGCAGGCGATAGCCCATGGGCGAGTCGCCCGGGACCAAGTACATCCGCTCGTCGCGGAGAAACCATGAGCCGCTGCTCCAGCGTGGGCCCAGCATTTCGGGGTCGTTGGCTTTGAGGGGGAGCACATAGCCCACGACTTGCTTGAGGCCTTGGGTGAAGACGCGGTGCAATCGCGCGCGCTCCATCTCGTCATCCAAGCGTGAGTCAAAGGGGTCAACGTTGCCTGGCAAGCGGCGCTCGCGCCAGAGGTAGTACCAGGTGTCTTCAAAACCAGGGGTGATGTGTTGACCGTCCAGCCCTAGTTTGCGGGCCAAGGTGTGGGTGAATTGTTCAGCGTCTTCGCTGGTGTAGTGGCTGGGTACGCGCTCGTCGGCAAACAAGTCGGGGTTGTGCCAGCAAGGCTGCCCGTCAGCGCGCCAGTAAATGCCAAGTGCCCATCGTGGGAGTTGTTCGCCGGGGTACCACTTGCCTTGGCCAAAATGTAAGAAGCCCCCTTGGCCATATTCGTCGCGCAGTTTGTGGACCAATTCCGTGGCGTAAGCGCGCTTGGTTGGGCCCAGGGCTTCGGTGTTCCATTCAGGCGCGTCTCGATCGTTCACCGACACAAAAGTAGGTTCGCCGCCCATGGTCAAGCGCACATCGCCGTCGTTGAGGCGGCGATCGACCTCGTCGCCCAGAGCCAGTACCTGCACCCAATGGTCTTCGGTGTAGGGCTTGGTCACGCGGGGTGACTCCAGCACCCGTGTGACTTTCATGTCGTGGCTGAATTTCACCTCGGCATCGTCCACCAAACCTTCGATGGGCGCGGCACTTGAGGGTTGGGGTGTACAGGCCAAGGGAATATGACCCTCTCCGGCAAACAGGCCAGAGGTTGGGTCGAGACCGACCCAGCCTGCACCGGGTAAATACACTTCGCACCATGCATGCAAATCCGTGAAGTCGACTTCTGTGCCGCTGGGGCCATCGAGCGATTTGACGTCTGGGGTGAGTTGAATCAGATAGCCTGACACAAAGCGCGCGGCCAAGCCGCATTGGCGCAGCAGTTGCACCATCAGCCAGGCGCTGTCTCGGCACGAGCCGCTGCCCAAGGTGAGGGTTTGTTCGGGTGTTTGCACGCCGGGTTCCAAGCGAATCAGGTAGTTGACGTCGCGGTGCAGCTTTTGGTTGATCCGAACTAAAAAGTCGATGGTGCGAATGGGCTCACGTTGGAGGTCGTCCAAGTCGATGGACTTGCAATAGGCCTCAAACTTGGGCGTTAACGCCAGCGTGGCCAAGTAGGGCGCTAACTCAAGAGATGTGGCGGTGTCGTAGCTGAAAGGAAATTTTTCGGCGTTGGCTTCCAGAAAAAAGTCAAATGGGTTGTAGACCGCCATTTCGACCACCAGGTCCACCGTGACCTTGAATTCGGTGGTTTTTTCGTGAAACACCAAGCGTGCCAGGTAGTTGGCGAAAGGGTCTTGTTGCCAATTGACGAAGTGCGCCGGTTCCACCTTAAGCGAATAGGACAACACTTTGCTGCGGCAATGTGGTGCGGGACGCAGGCGGATGACTTGTGGGCCGAGTTCCACGAGTCGGTCGTAGGAGTAGTGGGTAACGTGGTGGAGTGCGGCATGGATAGACATGCCTCAATTAAAGCAAAACATGCGCCATGTGTTTGCGCGCCAAGCTGGTGCGCTCAAGTATCTTGAACTGGTACCGATACAAACAGCACGTTAGATCGGAAATTGATTGAGCTGGAAACCATGTGTTTAACTCGTAATTTAGTATGGATGGTTCTATGGGCGACCTTATCGGCTTGGACGCCTTTGGCTGCGGCCGATTGGAGTGAACTGGCCAAGGATGAGGATATCGTATATTACTTTGATAAAGATTCGGTGATGCCCGTCCATGTGTCACGTTACGCATGGACCATGGTTGATTTTTCCAAGGGCGACAAGACCTCAAGCGGAGACGCTTATAAATCGGTCATGACCCGTTGGCGCTTGTACTGCAAGACTGACATGGTGGTGCGCTTGTCAGTCAGTTTTTTTGAAAAATCCATGGGTAAGGGCAGAGAAGTTGCCGCTGAGGATGCCCCTGAGTTGCGCATGCGCGAGGTGCCCATCCGACCCAATACGTATTTGGCGACGCTGAAAAAAGAAGTCTGTTCAGGCAAACCTGCCACCTGATCGCCAATGGGCACAGTTGCTTGATACGCTTGACTTTGTGAGCGCGCCTTTTAATCAAGGCCACGAAATTAGCTAGATTGCCAGACCTTGGTTCAGCAAGGTCTGCATTGATTTCACGTCTCACTCCCCTAGGTATTGGTTGGTTGGCAGGTACGGTTTGCCAGCTGCAGGAACGCGAACTCATGGCGGCGATACTCTACTTGGGCCTCATGGCGCTGGGTAGCTGCTTGATTTTGGCGCCGCTGTTTGGACTGCGTGATGCATACCTGACTCGTTGGAATCTCACCTTCTGGGTGCTTGTCCTTGGCGCATGGGCAACGGCTTTTGGTCAAACTGGCTGGCGCGCGCATGCGCAGTTGGCGAAGTCCATTGAGACACGGTGGGAGGGGGCCACTCTGGTGGTGGAGGGAGTGGTTGCCGCCATGCCTCAACGCATGGGTGAAAACTGGCGGTTTCGCTTCGAAGTTGAGTATGCGCCACCTGGCATACCTTCACAACTGCTGCTCGGTTGGTACGGCAGTAAGACGTGGGGTAGTCCAGATGTGGGGGAACCACCCCCTGCAGTGAGAGCTGGCGACCGTTGGCGTTTCGCAGTTCGACTCAAGGCACCGCATGGCCATATGAACCCGCATGGTTTTGATTACGAGTTGTGGCTGTGGGAGCAAAAGCTACAAGCGACTGGTTATGTTCGTGCCGGCCTGCGCGATCCTGTACCAGTGCGGCTCGGGACGAGTCTTTCTCATCCTGTCGAGCGCTGGCGTCAAGACGCACGAGAAGCGATTGAGCGCCAAGTTCCTGAGCGAGCGATGGCGGGCATCATCTCTGCATTGTTGGTGGGCGATCAAGCTGCCATTGAACGCGCTGACTGGGATGTTTTTCGCGCCACGGGTGTGGCGCATTTGATGTCGATTTCAGGTTTACACATCACTGGCTTGGCTTGGCTTTGTGCGTCAGTGGCTGGATGGTGTTGGCGGCGCAGCAATGCGTGGTCACGGCTGAGACCGTGGTGCTTGCTTTTGCCGGCTCCCTTCGCTGCTCAAGCCGTGGGCTGTGGTGTGGCCCTGGTGTATGCCTTGTTCACTGGATGGGGGCTGCCAGCACAGCGCACGGTTTGGATGCTGCTGACAGCCACTTTGTTGCGCTGGTTCGGCCTGAGGTGGCCATGGCCGCACTTATGGTTGCTGGTTTGTGTGGTGGTTGTGGCCCTGGATCCCTGGGCGATATTGCAAGCAGGGTTCTGGTTGAGCTTTGTGGCTGTGGGTGTGTTGTTTGCGTCGGGGTTGCAAACCGACACTGTCGGTCTTACGCCTGCGCATCGCGCTTGGAAGCAGCTCAAGCTGATGGTGCGCGAACAGTGGTTGATGAGTGTGTGCTTAGCGCCCCTGAGTTTGGTGTTGTTTCATCAAGTCTCGGTGATTGGCTTGTTCGCTAACTTGGTGGCTGTGCCGTGGGTCACATTGCTGGTCACGCCTTTGTGTTTATTGGGTTTGTTTTGCTCTGACTTATGGTCATGGGCGCAGACCTTTTTACAGCTTTTGATGAAGTGTTTGACGTGGATGTCGCAAGCATCTTGGGCGCAATGGTCTGCGCCTGCCGCACCTGCTTGGGTGGGGGCAGCGTCACTGTTAGGTGTGGCTTTGTGGGCTCGTCGCCTGCCCGGTTGGATGCGGCTCTGTGGTTTGGCGATGGTGCTGCCTCTGCTGACTTGGCAAACACAGCGTCCGCCTTATGGCGCTTTTGAGCTCATCGCAGCAGACATGGGACAAGGTCATGCGGTACTTGTGCGAACTAAAACACATGCCCTGCTCTATGACACAGGCCCACGTTATTCGTCTGAAACTGATGCTGGTCAGCGTGTGTTGGTGCCCTTGCTGCGAAGCTTGGGGGAGCGATTAGATGGTGTGGTCATCAGCCATCAAGACAGCGACCACAGTGGAGGTGCACCGGCAGTACTGGCCACGCAGCCGCAAGCTCAACTTTGGTCTTCGACGCCTTCTACGCATGTTTTGAATGCGTTGCACGAGATACAACGTTGCGAAAGCGGACAGCGCTGGCAATGGGATGGCGTGGAATTCACCGTACTGCATCCTCATGGCAGTGACTATGCGCGTGCTTCGAAGCCAAATTCCATGAGTTGTGTGCTTCGCTTGCAAAGCACAGACGGGGTTCGTGCGTTACTCGTGGGTGATATTGAGGCTGCTCAGGAGCAACGCTTGGTTCGTTCGGGTGTCACACTTCAGGCCGATTGGCTCCTGGTTCCTCACCATGGCAGCGCGACTTCGTCAACGAATGAGTTTTTACAAGCGGTTCAACCTGTGATTGCCGTTGTGCAGGCTGGTTACCGCAATCGTTTTGGACATCCTCGAAGTGATGTGCTCTCGCGCTACAAGGCGCTGGGGGTACAAGTGGTGCAAACCCCCCGTTGTGGTGCATCACGATGGCAAAGTGATCAACCCAAGTTGGTGCATTGCACGCGCGAGGAGCAACAACGCTATTGGCACCACCGAATACCTTGATAATGGCACTTAACTTGCTTCTGTCGGAGCAGGAGTTCCAAGATGCACAAGTTCGATGAAATGTATGCCCAACTGCCCTACGTGCCGGGACAGGTGAGGCCCCACTACAAGAGCTACTTGGATTGGCTCAATCGCCAAAACCCCCAAGCCATGCGCGGGCGCCGTGAAGAGGCTGAAATGATTTTTCGCCGCGTGGGTATCACCTTCGCCGTGTATGGGGACAAAGACGAAGAGGGCGCTGGCACCGAGCGTTTGATTCCTTTTGATTTGATTCCACGTGTCATTCCCGCCCACGAGTGGCGTGACATGCAAAAGGGCTTGGTGCAGCGCGTGACCGCGTTGAATCGCTTCATCCATGATATCTACCATGGGCAAGAGATCCTCAAGGCTGGAGTGATTCCCGCTGAGCAGATTCTTCACAACGCTCAGTTCCGCCCCGAAATGATGGGGGTGGATGTGCCACACAGCGTGTACTCCAACATCAGTGGCATTGACATCGTGCGGGCCCCCAATGCGCAAGGTGAGGGCGAGTACTACGTGCTCGAAGACAACCTGCGGGTGCCCAGCGGTGTCAGCTATATGCTGGAAGACCGCAAGATGATGATGCGGCTGTTCCCCGAGTTGTTCAGCCAGCACCGTGTGGCCCCTGTGGCCCATTACCCCGACTTGTTGCTCGAGACCTTGCGTTCCAGCTGTCCGGCGACCACCGACAACCCCACGGTGGTGGTGTTGACCCCGGGCATGTACAACAGCGCTTATTTTGAACATGCGTTTTTGGCGCAGCAGATGGGTGTGGAGTTGGTTGAGGGCCAAGACTTGTTTGTGAAAGACAACTTTGTCTACATGCGCACCACGCGTGGACCTAAGCGGGTGGATGTGATTTACCGCCGCGTGGACGACGACTTCTTAGACCCCAAAGTATTTCGCGCGAGCTCAACCTTGGGTTGTGCGGGCTTGATGGATGTGTACCGCGCAGGGCATGTGAGCATATGCAACGCTGTGGGGACAGGCATTGCTGACGACAAGTCGATCTACCCTTATGTGCCACAAATGATCGAGTTCTACTTGGGCGAGAAACCCATCCTGAACAATGTGCCAACTTTTCAATGCCGCAAGAAAGAAGACTTGCAGTACACGCTCGATCACTTGAGCGAGTTGGTGGTGAAAGAGGTGCATGGCGCAGGCGGTTATGGCATGTTGGTCGGGCCTGCAGCCACCAAGGCAGAGATTGAAGATTTCCGTCGTGTGCTCATTGCAAAACCTGATGGCTATATTTCACAACCCACCCTGAGTTTGTCAAGCTGCCCGACCTATGTAGAGAGTGGCATTGCGCCGCGCCACATTGACTTGCGCCCTTTCGTGCTCAGTGGAAAAACCGTGCAAATGGTGCCTGGCGGTTTGACTCGCGTGGCATTGAAAGAAGGCTCGCTGGTGGTGAACTCGTCGCAAGGCGGGGGTACCAAAGACACATGGATTCTTGAGGTTTAACTATGCTGAGCCGCACCGCTGATCACCTGTTTTGGATGTCCCGCTATACCGAGCGGGCCGAAAACACCGCACGTTTGCTGGACGTGAATTACCAAACCTCGCTGTTGCCGCAATCAGCTGCTGTGGCCCAAATGGGTTGGCAGGGCTTGCTGTCGATCAGCGAGCTGTTGCCCGCCTATGAGTCTTTGTACCCAGAGATCACGCCTGAAAACGTGATGGCATTCATGGTGAAAAACGAGGACAACCCCTCATCGATTATTTCTTGCCTCAAAGCCGCGCGCGAGAACGCGCGTGCGGTTCGCGGCAGCTTAACCACCGAGGTGTGGGAAACACAAAATCAAACTTGGTTGGAGCTGCTGCGCAAGATCAAAGAGGGTGAGTTTGAAAGAGATCCCGGTCAGTTTTTCGAATGGGTGAAGTTTCGCTCGCACTTGTCACGAGGTGTCACGGTTGGCACCATGCTGATGGATGAGGCCTTGCACTTTATGCGTTTGGGCACGTTTCTGGAACGTGCAGACAACACGGCACGTTTGGTGGATGTGAAGTTCCATGCCGTTGAGAGCGATTTCTTTGGCGCTGCCAACGCACAAGACCAAGAATACGACTTCTACCACTGGAGTGCGATTTTGCGCAGCGTGTCTGGCTTTGAGATTTACCGCAAGGTTTATCGTGACGTGATTCAACCCGAACGTGTGGCCGAATTGTTGGTGTTGCGCGCCGATATGCCGCGTTCTCTTCATGCATGTTTGAATGAAGTGGTGAGCAACTTGGCCATGGTGTCGTCCGACTCGGCGATTGAGAGTCGGCGTCGCTCGGGTAAGCTGTTGGCAGAGTTGCAGTTTGGCAAGATTGAAGAGATCTTGGCGAATGGTCTTCATGCTTATCTAACCCAGTTCTTGGACCGAGTGAATGACATCGGTGCAAGCATCAGCCGTGAGTTTTTAGTGCCGACCTGAGCGATCAGGTGCCATGAAGGCAAAACAAAAAGGGCGTCTGCGCGGGAACGCATAAGCCCTTTGCTCTGAGGGTGTTAGGTTTTAGCCGCCACGACGCATCAGGTCGAAGAAATCGACGTTCGATTTGGTGGCTTTCATGTTTTTCAACATCAACTCCATCGACTCAATTTCGTCCATGTTGTACATGAACTGACGCAGGATGCGAGTTTTTTGCAAAATCTCGGGTGCCAGCAACAATTCTTCGCGTCGAGTGCCGCTGCGGTTGAGTTGAATGGCGGGAAACACGCGCTTTTCATACAAGCGACGATCCAAGTGGATTTCGCAGTTGCCGGTGCCTTTGAACTCTTCAAAGATCACTTCGTCCATTCGGCTTCCGGTGTCAACCAAGGCCGTGGCGATGATGGTGAGTGAACCACCTTCTTCGACTTTACGCGCAGCACCAAAGAAGCGTTTAGGACGTTGCAAGGCATTGGAGTCGACACCACCTGTCAGGACCTTACCTGATGAGGGCACCACGTTGTTGTAGGCGCGAGCCAGGCGGGTGATGGAGTCAAGCAAGATGACCACGTCTTTTTTGAGTTCAACCAAACGCTTGGCACGCTCAATGACCATTTCGGCCACGTGAACGTGACGGGCGGCAGGTTCATCAAAGGTGGAGGCAATCACCTCAGCTTTGACCGATCGTTGCATTTCGGTCACTTCCTCAGGACGCTCGTCCACCAGCAACACCATCATGTGGCTGTCAGGGTAGTTGGCTGCAATGGCGTGGGCGATGTGCTGCATCATCACGGTTTTGCCACTCTTGGGTGGCGCGACCAGCAACGCGCGTTGACCTTTGCCGATAGGCGCAATGATGTCGATGATGCGACCGGTGATGTTTTCTTCACCTTTGATTTCTTGTTCGAGCTTCATCTGCTCGCGTGGGAACAATGGGGTCAAGTTTTCAAACATGACCTTGTGTTTGTTGTTCTCAGGCAAGTCGCCGTTGACTTGGTCAAGTTTGGTCAGTGCAAAGTAGCGCTCGCCGTCTTTAGGGATACGCACTTCGCCTTCGATCATGTCGCCAGTGTGCAGGTTGAAGCGGCGCACCTGACTCGGGCTGATGTAAATGTCGTCTGTGCTGGCGGTGTAACTGGTATCTGGACTTCTCAAGAAACCAAAGCCATCGGGCAAGATTTCAAGTACGCCATCGGCAAATACCTGTTCGCCTGCACGGGCACGTTTTTTAATGATGGCAAACATCAGCTCTTGCTTGCGCATGCGGCCGGTGTTTTCGATTTCGAGTTCTTCGGCTTGTTTCAGCACTTCAGACACGTGCAGTGCCTTGAGTTCGTTCAGATGCATCAGGTGACTCCAAGGGGAGTTCGTTAAATAAATTGGGGGGAGGTCTAAAAAGTGGCGGAAGACGCCACAGAGACCAGAACTCTAGACCGGTATGGTTTGCGTTGACCTCATGGGTGAACGTTGAGCTCGGTGTTAATTATGACAGGAAAAAAGCCCGTGATTGTTGCAATCGACGGGCTCAGAATCAGTGGGCTTCGAAAAAAGCCTTGGCAAATCAAGCCAATTGCTGGTCGATGAACGCGGTCAATTGTGCTTTGCTCATCGCTCCAACCTTGGTGGCAGCGAGTTGGCCACCCTTGAATAACATCAGTGTTGGAATTCCACGTATGCCAAACTTAGCAGGTATGTCACGGTTTTCGTCGACGTTCATCTTGGCGATTTGCAGTTTGCCTTCGTATGCAGCTGAGACCTCGTCCAAGATAGGTGCGATCATTTTGCATGGGCCACACCATTCCGCCCAATAGTCGACGAGCACGGGTTTGTCGGCTTGCAATACGTCGGCTTCAAAGGTGGTGTCGGTGATGTGTTTGATCAGATCGCTAGCCATGTTGGTTCCCTCTCTAAGTTGGCGATAACGCTACAGTTGGGTCATTGTGGCAGAAAGCAAGTAACCTCATGAAAAATTTGAACATTGATGTGATATCGGACGTGGTGTGCCCCTGGTGTTTTGTGGGCAAGCGCCGCTTGGAGGGGGCGTTGGCCTTATGGGCCTCTGAGTATCCGGATGTCGTGCCACAGGTGCGCTGGCACACATTTCAGCTCAACCCCGAGATGAGTCCACAAGGCATTGACCGAGAGACCTATGTGCGCACTAAGTTTGGTGACCGTGCCGACTCTGTGTATGACCGAGTGACAGGAGTTGGGCATGAGGTGGGTATTTCGTTTGAGTTTGACCGCATCACGCGTCAGCCCAATACCCTCGTTGCGCACAGTTTGATCGCAGCTGCAGAGCCCGGCCCTGAGCAAGATCGTATGGTGGAAGCTTTGTTTCAGGGTTATTTTATGGATGGACTCGATTTGACCAATCCAGACGTTTTACAGGATATCGCTAATGCTGCAGGCCTTGATCCGGAGCTGGCGCATCAAACTATTCACGATTCTGGTGTCCACGCACAAACGGCAGCTTGCGACAAAGAAGCCCGTGATATGGGGGTCAGTGGGGTGCCTTTCTTTATTTTTAACGGACGAATTGGCGTGTCCGGGGCACATGAAAGCCAGAGTTTGTTACAAGCCATGCGCGAATCTTTGCAAGAAAAGGAGTAAGCGCGTATGGAGAATCGGTCATCAGATTTGGTGCGTGCAATGGTTCTGCGCGAGTTGGAAGAAGGCGTCCGTCATGACGCTTTGTGGTTGCAAGCTTTGTCCGAGGAAAAGCTCGATCATGTCAAAGCACGTAGCCGATACATCGTCTTGCGATGCCAAAATTTGCAGTCAGATGTCCAAGTTCTCTTGGTCAAGCAAATTCGCGGTGCCATTGCAGGCGATGCCAAGGTCAAAAACAAAGGATTGGCAGATTTTTTAAGTCAAAGAGATATCTCTAAGGCCAAGCGTTGAAGTGATCAAAGATCCTTATTTAGGCTGCTGAGATCGAAAAGGCGAGCGATCTGCCAAGTGTTCGAGGTAACCATCAACGCCAGCTGTTTCCCTTTGTAGAAAGCGCGCAACAGCGTCTGAAAATGCAGGCACTGCCAACCAATGAGCACTGAAGGTTGTCACAGGCATGAGCGCACGCGCCATTTTGTGCTCACCTTGCGCGCCACCTTCAAAACGACTGACGTTGTTTTCAATGCACCATGCCAAGGGTTGGTAATAACATGCCTCAAAATGCAAGCAGTCCACCCGTTCCAGAGCTCCCCAGTAGCGACCATAGGCCACACTCTCGGGTGAGCCCACTCCTTGAATGCCGATCAAACTACTGGCGATGGGGCGTTTCTCTTTCTCTGCAATGAAGAGCAGCCAGTTGTCAGGCATGTCTCGTTGCATGGCCTTAAAAAATGAACGACTGAGATAAGGAGCATTGCCGTGTTCTAGGTATGTGCGCTCATAGCACTTGTAGAAAAAATCCCAGTCTTCGGTTTGGATATTGCTACCTTGCATTGTGCGAAAACTGATGCCAGCGTCTGATACGCGGCGACGCTCTTGCTTGATTTTTTTACGTTTTTCTTGGGTGAGACTGGCCAAAAAAGCATCAAAGCTTACAAAACCTTGGTTTTGCCAGTGGAACTGCACAGTTTGTCTCTGAAGCAGCCCCAGGGCATCACAGGCAGCGCCATCTGCTGGGCTGATGAATAACAAATGCAAGGTGGACAGGCCTCGCGTCTGGCACAGAGAAACGCATGCTTGCAACAAGGCCAGTCGGCATGGTGCATTGATAGCCAGCAACCGTGCACCTGGCACAGGAGTAAACGGCACAGCTGTCAGGGCTTTGGGGTAGTAGTTCAATCCGTGATCGGCATAGGCTTTAGCCCAGGCCCAGTCAAACACATATTCCCCGTAGGAATGGTCCTTCAGGTAAAGCGCGCAGCCTGCGACCAAGGCATCATCCTGCCAAAGGGTGACAAACTGTGGGTGCCAGCCAGTTGTTGGGGTGGCGCTGCCGCTCGAGTGAAGTGCCGCCAGATAGGCGTGTCGCATAAAAGGGGAGGGTATGTCTTGCGCTGCGCAGAGGGTGTCCCAGGCAGAGGGGTTAATCTCGAGCGGGTTGTCAAATACGCGAATGACATAATCAAGCCGTTGTTTTGCTCTGTTTTCTGTGGACTGTGTACCTGTATCCATGAACCTCAAACTCTGTGTTGCTCAGTTAAATTTTGTCGTTGGTGACATCGCAGGGAATGCCCAAAAAATCATTGCCTGCGCCCAAGATGCCTTTGCTCAAGGTGCTCGTTTGGTGCTTACACCTGAACTTTCGCTTTGCGGTTATGCCGCAGAAGATTTGTTTTTACGTCCATCGTTCGTCGCTGCTTGTGATCATGCCTTGAAAACGGTGACCCACGAACTGGCTGGGTTAAAGGGTTTGCATGTAGTTGTAGGCCATCCCAGTGGTGACGACCAACGAACTCGGTCTGTATCGGTACAACGACGCTTTAATATGGCCAGTGTGCTGAGCGAAGGGCAGGTTGTCGCCCGCTATGCCAAGCGTGAACTTCCCAATTACCAAGTCTTTGATGAACGACGTTACTTCACCCCAGGCAAGGATGCTTGTGTGTTTGAAGTAGACGGTCTTCGTGTGGGGCTGCTGATTTGTGAGGATGCTTGGTTTGATGCACCTGCTTCACAGGCTAAGGCAGCTGGTGCACAAGTTTTGGCTGTGATCAACGCATCTCCCTTTCATGTGGGCAAGGGTGACGAGCGTGAACAGGCCATGCGTTTGCGCGTGCAAGCCACGCAATTGCCTTTGGTCTATGCGCATTTGGTGGGTGGGCAAGATGAGGTGGTGTTCGAGGGCCGTTCTTTTGCACTCAATGTTGATGGGGGTGTTGCCGCTCGGGCCGCGGGGTTTGTTGAAGAGTCCTTGCTTTTGGATGTCACAGAGGATAACGGGTTGAAATTTCATGGGCCGGTGGCGGCGCAGGGCTCGTTTGAGGCTGATTTGTGGCACGCTTTGGTTTTGGGCGTGCGCGACTATGTGAGAAAGAATGGATTTCCTGGCGCTCTCTTAGGACTTTCAGGTGGCATTGATTCCGCCTTGGTATTGGCCATTGCGGTAGATGCGTTGGGCGCAGACAACGTTCGCGCGGTGATGATGCCCTCACCCTATACCGCTGAAATAAGTTGGATTGATGCAAGGGACATGGCACATCGCTTGGGTGTGCGCTATGACGAGTTATCGATCGTGCCAGAGTTTGAGGCTTTTTTGAGTTCTCTTAAAGCTGACTTTGAGGGCACCAGTCTTGACACGACAGAAGAAAACATCCAAGCGCGGATTCGCGGAACTTTGTTGATGGCCTTGTCCAATAAATTTGGAGCCATCGTTTTGACAACAGGCAATAAGAGTGAGATGGCGACAGGATATTGCACGCTTTACGGAGATATGGCGGGTGGTTTTGCTGTCATCAAAGACGTGGCTAAAACGCTGGTTTTTAAGTTGGCCCAATGGCGTAATGCACACGATCCGTATGGCACTGGATTCCAGCCAATTCCTGAGCGCATCATCACAAGGCCACCAAGCGCTGAGTTACGTCCCGATCAAAAAGATCAAGACAGCTTGCCGCCCTACGAGGTTCTCGATGAAATTGTTTCGCGTTTCATGGAAAACGACCAGAGCTCGGCCGAGATTGTGGCTGCTGGTTTCGAAAAAGTCGATGTTGATAAGGTAACGCGCTTGATTCGTTTGAACGAATACAAGCGACGTCAATCGCCTGTTGGAATTCGTGTCACCCATCGCAGTTTTGGTAAAGATTGGCGTTATCCTATTACCAATAAGTTTCGTGCCTAAAGGCAAGATTTTTATCGTTTTCCCAAGGACTGAACATGAAGCAAATTACTGCTGTTATCAAACCATTCAAACTCGAAGAAGTACGTGAGGCTTTGGCTGAATGTGGTGTGACAGGTTTGACGGTGACTGAGGTCAAAGGCTTTGGTCGTCAAAAAGGGCATACTGAGCTATACCGAGGTGCCGAATATGTGGTGGATTTTTTGCCAAAAGTGAAGGTCGAGGTGGTGGTGAAGTCTGCTGACGTTGACCTGTGTGTAGACGCGATCGTGCGTGCAGCTCGCACGGGCAAGATAGGTGACGGAAAAATATTCGTCACATCCGTTGAGCGTGTGGTTCGAATTCGCACGGGCGAACTCGACGAAACTGCTATTTGATTCACAGCGACTCGAGTTTGGCTTTCGGCACAAATCCTGCCGCTTGAACCAATTCGCGCAGCAAAGCTCTAGGGTCACTGTCGACACGAATCAAGTCTAGCTGCCAACCACTGAGAAATCCTTGAGCGACGCTGTTAGCGGTAAATTCCAACAAACCGTCGTAATAGCCCTCTGTATTCATAAGGCCAATGGGTTTGTCGTGGTACCCCAGTTGGCGCCAAGTCCATACCTCGAAAAGTTCTTCGAAGGTGCCAATTCCTCCGGGTAAGGCGAGGAACACGTCCGACCGTTCAGCCATCATGTGCTTGCGCTCGTGCATGGTGTCCACAACATGCAGTTCAGTGCAGGCCGTGCGAGTATTTTCTTTGCTTTGAAGGGCTTTGGGAATGATGCCAACTACGCTGCCCCCAGAGTCTGCTGTTGCTTGAGCCACTAAGCCCATCAAACCATTATTCCCACCCCCATAGACCAATTGACCTTGGTGATGGCCTATCCATTGGCCGACTTCTTGAGCCACTTGCGCGTAAGCGGGGGATACACCACTGCGTGAACCGCAGTAAACGCACACAGAAAAAGCGGGTAAATTGATCATGAAAAAAAGTGGGGTAACAAGGCAGCGGTCCAGACGCCAATACAGAGCAGCACGCTCAGCAGAACTGCCGCACTCCCCATGTCTTTGGCGCGCTTAGCAAGTTCGTGCCATTCTGGGCCAATGCGGTCAATGGCAGATTCGATTCCGGTGTTGAGTAATTCCACAACCATGACCAAGATGACTACGCCGACAAGCAGTGCGGTTTCTACCCATGATTGACCAAACCAAAACGCGAGCGGTAGTAAGACAATTGACGCAAGTGCCTCTTGCCTGAAAGCCTTTTCATCCCAAGCGGCGCGTAAACCGCTGAGCGAGTAACCCAAGGCGTGCCATATGCGGTTGAGCCCAGTTCTGCTTTTTTGAGGGTTGGAGTCCATGGCAAGACTTTAGCGGTTCAATTAGATGTGCTGACCAAGCGTGTGCCTGCCCAGATGTCGTGCCAAAACTGCCCTTGGGCTTGAAAGCGACTTGTCAAAGCCCACACCATAACCCAGCCAAGACAAATAACCAATGTTTCTGAACCCGACAACTCATAAGGTGCCAGTGCCGCCAAAGGAGGAAGAAACCAGATCCAACTCAGAATATATCTCCCAAATGCACGCATTTGGGTCAGCGGTTGTCCTTGCGCATCGACTAAGCGGATATGCCAAGTTTTCATGGCCAGGGTCTGCCCCTTGTGGCCAAACCAAGTGAAATAGATTGCAAAAATCAAAAAGAGAAATGCCTGCAAACCGTGCCGATGATCTAGTGCATGTCGTGTTTGACTCAGTGCGCTAAATAAGTAAGCTGAGATAAATACTACGCCGAAAAGAAGTAACCCTTCGTAAAGCCAGCAGGCCAGCCGCCTTAGCAAATGGGGTGCCTTCAAATGGTTTGTATCAACGCAAACCATGAGCCCTGTCATTGGGATGTAACCGGGCTCTCTGGCGCTGTAGGGACCGAAGGATTTGAATTGGCTGCTGCTGTGTTGGGCAGTGGTGGCAGCAAGGTCGTGGGCGCTGCTTGTTGACTATCAATGCGTGGTAAGGGCTTTGTGCCAGAGCTTGCAGCTGGTGTTGCAGCCAATTTATTGGAAGAAACGGGTTTGACGGCCGGCGCCGCGCCAACGGGTGGTGTGGGCTGTTGCGTGGCTAGTTTTTGTTTGGCTTCAGGACTTAAGGCTTGATAGGCCTCCCACTTTGTGCGTTTTTCGTCTTGTGGGAGTTGCTTGACATCAGCAAAATTCAATCGAGCCATAGACCGTTGCTGGGCACTGAGTGCTGCCCATTCACGCATACGTCCCTGAACCACTGACTTTTCTTCGTTGGAAAGTTGGGGGAAGTTTTGTGCAATGGCCAGCCATTTTCGCTTGTGTGGCTGTGTCATGCTAGGCCAAAGCTGAGAAAGTGGAGTCAAAGCTTGTTGTTGGGCGAGGGTCAAGTCTTGCCAGTATGGTTTTAAGCTGATGTCAGTCTGTGAACTTTGCACAGGAACGTTTGTTTGTGCGATTGAATTGGCGCAGACTAAGCTGAGCGCAGTAAATAACTGTGCAAGCATGAAGGCGGAAATTCTGAAAGACGAGGACATGAATTGTTAATTGTTTGGCGTGCTTGGCGTGTCAGTGACCAATGGAGCCTTTAAAAACTGCAAGAAACCTGGATCGGCGTAAGCGCTGGGCGGCAAGTCGTCGCTCAACATGGCTGAATCAACTTCTGCCAATTCACTCGCGCGGTTGTCATCCAGGATATTTTGTATGAGTGCCAGCCCTGCAACCAAAGCCACCAAAGGCAAGAAAGACGCCATCCGACTCCACAAATTGAGGCCCTCATCACCAAAGTGGAGCATGCCTAATCCACCGCGGACGCTAACTTGCAAGCTTGGTTGATAAGTCAACCGCACTGAGATCGCGCGGTTTCTGGCTGCTCTCAGGCGCTCACTGATGTCATGAGGGAGTTCATGCGTTGCCTCGTTCAAACGACGAGCGATGGTGAGGCCCAACTGATCTTGGGCGTGGTTGCTTGATTTTTTCATGGTCGTAGCCCCTTGGCAGTGAGTGCTTTGCTGAGAGATTGAATGGCCCGCGAACAATGTGTTTTAACACTTCCTTCTGAGCATCCCATAGCAGCAGCTGTCTCAGAAACATCTAAGTCTTCCCAATAACGCAGAAGGAAGGCTTCTCGTTGACGTAGCGGTAGATTTTGTATTTCTTCTTCTATTTCACGAACATTGGCTGTGCTTGCGAATGTGTCTTCGGCGCTTTTTGTCTTCTGAGAGTCGTTATCCGAACTTAAAGACTCCAGAATATCAAATTCTCCATCTTCTTTGCCGGATTCAAAGTCACTGAAATTGCTAAATAAAGCCTTGCGAGTTGTATTTCGTCTAAACCAATCCAAAGTCGTGTTGGAGAGTATCCGCTGAAAAAGCATAGGCAGTTCGGTAATTGGCTTGTCACCGTAGTGCTCTGCAAGTTTCATCATGCTGTCTTGCACAATGTCGAGGGCCGCCTCTTCGTCCCGCACGTGATAGACCGACCGTTTATAAGCCCGTTTCTCAACACTTTGCAGAAAATCTGAGAGTTCTTGTTCGGATGCCACTGTCTGAGCATTGAGTGATTTGTAAAAAGTAATTATGGCATTTGATGGTGGATTCTTCGGAGCTTTATCAAAAGTTATCAGCACTTGATGCCATAATGTAAGGTTGCAATTCGACAGAAAAAGGCAAACGGGTCTCGGTTCGACGCGAACACAACAATGCGTCCATGGCCGAAGGTCCAAAGTTTTGACGCAGCCCCACAAAGGCGTGTGAAGAAGCACCCCAGGTTTTTCGTTGACGAAATTCACGCAGGTTAATCATGGAAAAGAAACAAGTGCAATCAAACGTATCTGTATTAACGGATACCAAGCCTACTGAGTTGATGGGAGCTGAAATCCTTGTCAAGGCGCTTCAGGCTGAGGATGTGAAGTTCATCTGGGGTTATCCGGGTGGTTCGGTCCTCTACATTTACGATGCTTTGTACAAGCAAGACACGATGCAGCATGTATTGGTTCGTCACGAGCAGGCGGCTGTTCATGCGGCAGATGGTTACGCACGTGCCACAGGTGAAGTGGGCGTGGCATTGGTGACCTCAGGTCCTGGCGTTACCAATGCAGTCACAGGCATTGCTACCGCGTACATGGACAGCATTCCAATGGTGATCATCACGGGACAAGTTCCTACCCACGCTATTGGGCTTGATGCTTTTCAAGAGTGCGACACCGTGGGCATCACGCGGCCCATCGTTAAGCACAACTTTTTGGTCAAAGATCCACGGGATTTAGCCATCATCATGAAAAAGGCCTTCCACATCGCTCGTAGCGGGCGACCCGGCCCTGTTGTGGTGGATATACCCAAAGATGTGTCTTTCAAGAAGGCTGTTTTTGAAGGCTACCCAGCGGATGTACAAATGCGCTCTTACAACCCAGTTCGCAAGGGGCATGGGGGGCAAATCCGTAAGGCTCTCCAATTGTTAATGTCTGCAAAAAGGCCATATATTTATACGGGTGGCGGTGTCTTGTTAAGTAATGCATCGGCTGAGCTGCGAAGTTTGGTTGATGTGTTGGGCTATCCCTGCACCAATACATTGATGGGCTTGGGTGCCTATCCTGCAAGCGATCCTAAGTTCTTAGGCATGTTGGGTATGCATGGCACCATCGAGGCTAACAATGCGATGCAAAACTGCGATGTCTTGTTAGCGGTTGGTGCCCGTTTTGACGACAGGGTGATTGGCAACCCCAAGCACTTTGCCCAAAACGAAAGAAAAATAATTCATATTGACATTGATCCATCAAGTATTTCCAAACGAGTCAAAGTGGATATCCCAATCGTAGGGGATGTCAAAGACGTGTTGATGGAAATGATGGAGATGCTCAAAGAATCTGGGCTAAAACCTGATAACCATGCCTTGGCAGGTTGGTGGGAAACCATAAATGGATGGCGTAAACGCGACTGCTTGAAGTACGACCTATCCAACTCAAACGTCATCAAACCTCAGTACGTGATTGAGACCCTGCACAAGATGACCAAGGGTACAGACACATACATCACATCTGATGTCGGCCAACATCAAATGTGGGCGGCTCAGTACTACGGGTTTGATGAGCCACGTCGTTGGATCAATTCGGGTGGTTTGGGCACTATGGGGGTGGGTATTCCTTACGCGATGGGTATCAAATTGGCTAAGCCTGACAGCGAGGTGTTTTGTGTCACCGGAGAAGGCTCTGTGCAAATGTGCATCCAAGAACTTTCAACCTGCCTGCAATACAACACGCCCATCAAGATCATGGCGTTGAACAACCGCTATTTGGGAATGGTGCGTCAGTGGCAAGAGATTGAATATTCTGGGCGTTACAGCAGCAGTTACATGGACGCCTTGCCTGATTTTGTCAAGCTGGCTGAGGCT
This sequence comes from Comamonadaceae bacterium, assembly GCA_947451285.1. GTDB lineage: Bacteria > Pseudomonadota > Gammaproteobacteria > Burkholderiales > Burkholderiaceae_C > Limnohabitans. The sequence goes on along the minus strand of CANFYL010000003.1, from coordinate 20,380 downwards.
TATGGTCACGTTGGTATGTTGATTGAACGTCCCGAAGATGTTGAGCCGGCTCTACGCGAAGCACGAAATCTCAAAGACCGTACGGTATTCATGGACTTCAGAACTGATCCGACGGAGAACGTTTTCCCGATGGTTCAAGCCGGTAAAGGCATCACTGAAATGCTGCTTGGCAGCGAAGACCTTTGATCCGGGAGAAGACCATATGAAACACATCATTTCCCTGATGCTCGAGAACGAACCCGGTGCTTTATCCAGGGTTGTAGGCCTTTTCTCGGCGCGAGGCTACAACATTGAATCCTTGACCGTTGCTCCAACAGAAGACGCAAGTTTGTCTCGCATGACAATCCAGACCCATGGCTCTGATGATGTCATTGAGCAAATTACAAAGCACTTGAATCGTTTAATTGAGGTTGTCAAAGTAGTTGACTTGACCGAGGGCGCTTACACCGAGCGTGAACTTATGTTGGTCAAGGTACGTGCGGTAGGTAAAGAGCGAGAAGAGATGAAGCGCATGGCCGATATTTTTCGTGGCCGCATCATTGATGTGACTGAGAAAAGTTACACGATTGAATTGACTGGCGATCAGTCCAAGAATGATGCGTTTTTAGAGGCAATCGACCGAAGTGCAATTCTCGAAACTGTTCGTACAGGTGCGTGTGGTATCGGCCGCGGTGAACGCATCTTGCGTGTTTAGTTACAACCATTCAAAATTTTTTTAGGAGAGACCATGAAGGTTTATTACGACAAAGACTGTGACCTGAGCCTGATCAAAGGCAAAACTGTAGCCATCATCGGTTACGGCTCCCAAGGTCACGCCCATGCTCAAAATTTGAACGACAGCGGCGTGAAGGTCGTTGTTGGTTTACGCAAAGGTGGCGCGTCATGGGATAAGGTCGGTAAAGCCGGCTTGAACGTGATGGAGGTCAATGATGCTGTGAAGGTGGCTGACGTGGTTATGATCTTGTTGCCTGATGAGCAAATTGGTGAGGTCTACAAGAACAACGTAGCTCCCAATATCAAGCAAGGCGCTTCTTTGGCCTTTGCTCACGGATTCAATGTGCATTACAACCAGGTTGTTCCACGAGCTGACTTGGATGTATGGATGGTGGCTCCTAAGGCGCCAGGTCATACGGTTCGTAGCACCTATACACAAGGTGGTGGCGTGCCGCATTTGGTTGCCCTACATCAAGATCGTAGTGGCAAGGCGCGTGATCTAGCTTTGAGCTATGCCATGGCCAATGGTGGCGGCAAAGCCGGCATCATTGAAACCAATTTCAAAGAAGAAACCGAAACGGACTTGTTTGGCGAACAAGCCGTCTTGTGCGGCGGTGCGGTGGAATTGCTCAAAATGGGCTTTGAAACTTTGGTTGAAGCCGGATATGCACCTGAAATGGCATATTTTGAGTGTCTGCATGAATTGAAGTTGATTGTTGATTTGATTTATGAAGGTGGCATTGCCAACATGAATTATTCAATTTCAAACAATGCAGAGTTTGGCGAATATGTGACTGGCCCAGAAGTGATCAACGAGCAATCACGTGCAGCGATGCGTCACGCTTTGAAGCGCATTCAAAATGGTGACTATGCCAAGATGTTCATTCAAGAAGGTCGTCTTAACTACCCCAGTATGACGGCACGTCGTCGTAACACGGCAGATCATCAGATTGAAGTGGTCGGTGGGCAGCTTCGCGCCATGATGCCTTGGATCGCTAAAAACAAATTGGTCGACCAAACACGTAATTGATCTTTTTGGATTTTTGAAAAGGGCCACTCAGTGGCCTTTTTTTTTGATGCGTAACATCCCCTAGCCTTTACACTCAATCATTATTTATACGGAGCCAGACCGATGTCGGACTCAAATGATCGCGCCGAGGGTGACGCTCCTCGTAAACCCAGAAAGGGCATTTACGTTTTGCCCAACTTATTTACGCTTGCTGCGTTATTCGGAGGCTTTTACGCCATTGTGATGGCTATGAATGATCGTTTTGAAATGGCGGCGATTGGCGTATTTTGTGCCATGGTGCTCGATAGTCTTGATGGACGCGTGGCGCGGATGACCAATACACAAAGTGCATTTGGTGAGCAAATGGATTCTTTGGCTGATATGGTTTCTTTTGGGGCTGCTCCGGCTTTGATTTCGTATGAGTGGGCTCTCAAAAGCGTAGGGCGGTGGGGGTGGGTCGCTGCTTTTGTCTACATATCTTGTGCAGCGCTTCGTTTAGCCAGATTCAACGTTAATACGGCAGTGGTAGATCGGCGATTTTTTCAAGGTCTGCCTTCACCGGCTGCTGCTGCACTTGTGATGGGTTTTATTTGGTTGATGAATGAGATGGGATATGAGGGCGCAGAAGTTGTTTGGCCGATGTTTGCCATGTGTTTGTATTCGGGTTTGACAATGGTCACCAACGTGCCTTTTTATAGCTTCAAAGATGTGCAAATGAAGAAAAGTGTCCCTTTTGCTGTGATCGTGATGTTGGCTTTGGTCATCGCGGTTATCAACATTCATCCCCCGATTGTTTTGTTTGCATTGTTCATGTTGTATGGTTTGAGTGGTTACGCCTTGTACATTTGGAGACGTTCACATGGTTTGCAAACAAGCGTTATCAGCACGTCAACGGATGAACCCGATGAGCAAGGTTTGCACAAATGAGACAGTCAAATGCTTTTGTTTGTGCTAAATTGAATCCCATGAAAGTTTTTTTGTTGCAGCTACTAGTTCTATCCCCCAACGGGCGGAGTTGGTAGCGCACGCGCAAATCCAAACAAGGCCCGTATGCACCTGCAACGGGCCTTTTGCTTTGGGGTTGAAATTTAAGTTGCAGGTTTTCTGAAAATCAAGGAGTGATGAACATGGCTGAAAAACTCATAATTTTTGACACCACCTTGCGAGATGGTGAACAGTCTCCTGGTGCATCAATGACCCGCGACGAAAAATTACGAATTGCGCGTCAATTGGAGAGGCTTAAAGTAGACGTGATTGAGGCTGGTTTTGCCGCTAGTTCAAATGGTGATTTCGAGGCTGTTCAGGCGATCGCTCATGCGATCAAAGATTCAACCATTTGTTCCTTGTCTCGGGCGAATGATCGTGACATCAGCCGAGCAGCTGAAGCGCTCCGCGGTGCTAACAGTGCACGTATTCATACGTTCATTGCCACTTCGCCATTACACATGGAAAAGAAGTTGCGAATGTCACCAGATCAAGTCTTAGAACAAGCCAAGCAATCGGTTCGGTTTGCACGTAATTTGGTGGGAGATATCGAATTCAGTCCGGAGGACGGTTACCGCAGCGAGATGGACTTTTTATGTCGCGTCTTAGAAGCCGTTATTGCCGAGGGTGCAACTACCATCAATGTGCCTGATACGGTAGGCTACGCGGTCCCAGAGCTGTACGGTGAATTCATAAGAACTCTGCGCGAACGCATCCCCAACAGCGACAAAGCCATCTGGTCTGTGCATTGCCACAACGACTTAGGAATGGCAGTTGCCAACTCGCTTGCTGGCGTGAAAATAGGTGGCGCAAGACAAGTTGAATGCACGATCAATGGATTGGGTGAGCGGGCAGGCAATTGTTCCCTTGAAGAAATTGTGATGGCTGTTAAAACGCGGAAAGACTATTTCAATTTAGAGCTGGGTATTGATACACGACAAATTTTGGCCGCAAGCCGAATGGTGAGCCAAACCACAGGTTTCGTCGTTCAACCCAATAAAGCTGTTGTGGGCGCGAATGCATTTGCACATGCTTCAGGCATTCATCAAGATGGTGTGCTCAAGGCGCGCGATACCTATGAAATCATGCGTGCCGAAGATGTAGGCTGGACAGCTAACAAGATCATTTTGGGTAAGCTCAGCGGCCGAAACGCCTTCAAGCAGCGTTTACAAGACCTGGGTGTGGAGATGCAAAGTGAAGGCGATATCAATACTGCATTCGCTAAATTCAAGGAGCTAGCCGACAGAAAGAGTGAAATATTTGACGAAGATATTTTGGCCCTGGTGAGTGAAGACAATATTCACAATGACAAGGAGCAATTCGGGTTTGTTTCGTTGTCCCAACATAGCGAAACAGGGGAGCGGCCCCAAGCAAGCGTTGTCTTCACAGTGGATGGCAAAGAAGTTCATGGGCAATCCGATGGCAATGGCCCTGTTGATGCATCGCTCAAAGCGATTGAGTCACTTGTCAAAAGTGGTGCAGAAATGGTTCTTTACTCAGTCAATGCAATCAGCGGTTCCACTGAAAGCCAAGGCGAGGTCACGGTACGTCTCCAAAACAGTGGTCGCGTTGTCAATGGTGTCGGATCTGATCCTGACATCGTGGTGGCCTCTGCCAAGGCCTACTTGAGTGCGCTTAATAAATTGCAAAGCACCGCTGATCGGGTTGCGGCACAAGGTTGAGGTCAGCTTTCTTCAATTCTTTTTCAATAAAAACACGCAAGTCTTTGATCTTGCGTGTTTTTTTATTTTTGCTACACTGCAAGCTATTTGCTTTTCAAGCCACAAGGAAGAACACTTGAAACAACAACTGCTTGCCATATCTCTGGGACTGACCCTGGTTTTTTCTGCTGTTTCTGTACATGCCGACATGGTCAATAAAACCAAGTCGGAAAAGACCAAGCCCTCAGCAGTTAAGGCTCAAGTAAAACGAAAAGTTGTCAAGGTCATCGTACCCAAACCCTCGTTTGGGCAAATAGCGGGCTTACATGGTACGTCTGACCATTTAGATTTGAAGTCCAGTGTTGCCTATGTGATTGATCAAGATACTCATGAAGTGCTTCTCAGTAAGAACGATCAAGTGGTCTTGCCAATTGCATCAATCACTAAATTGATGACTGGCTTGCTTATCAGTGGCGCTAATTTGCCACTAGATGAGTCCATCACGATTACGCAAGATGATGTAGACACTGAAAAAGGGAGTAGCTCACGCTTACGTGTTGGAACAACACTCACTCGCGGAGAGTTGTTGCACTTGGCTTTAATGGCCAGCGAGAACCGTGCGGCTCATGCTTTGGGAAGAACTTATCCTGGTGGGTTGTCTGTGTTTGTTGAGTTGATGAACGCTAAAGCAACTCAACTTGGAATGCGAGATACCCGCTATGTAGAGCCTACGGGCTTATCAAGTCGGAATCAGTCAAGCGCAAAAGATTTGGCCACCCTTGTGGGATTCGCTTACAACGATGCCATCCTGCGTGAGCTCTCCACCTCTGCCAGTTATGAGGTTGAAGTCGGTAACCATACACTCCAGTATCGGACTACGAATCGTCTTGTTAAGAACCCGAATTGGGACATTGGGCTTCAAAAAACGGGTTACATCTCGGAAGCCGGGCAATGCCTTGTGATGCAGGCCAAAGTTGCTGGCAGAAAGTTAATCATGGTTTTTTTGGATTCAGCCGGTAAGCTCAGTCGTATAGCAGATGCTGAGCGTGTTCGTAAGTGGGTTGAGTTACATCACGCTGGACGGCCTCAAACCTAATTTATCGGTGCGACTATGGAATATTTGTTCTTGGTTATTTGCGTCAAAAGTTACTGTCTTTGTGTCCCAAGGCTTGAGAAATAATTTTTGTGGTGGCTTGTAACTTAGGCAGCCATTCATCATCTAACCTATCTGCTGGAGCAGAGATTGATAAACCAGCAACCAATTTGCCTTGGTCATCGTAGATGCCAGACGCCATACATCGAACGCCCAGTTCTAGTTCTTCGTTGTCTCTAGCAAGTCCATACTGCCGGACCCTTGAGAGTTCCCGCTCCAAAACTTGTAATTGTGTGATGCTGTTGCGAGTTTGGCCGCTTAGTCCGGTTCGAGTTGCATAAGCCCTTACACGTTGCGGATCGTCCATTGCCAAGAATAGTTTTCCAACCGATGTCAGATGCAAAGGTGCGCGGCCACCAATAGCTCTTACGACTTGCATGCCAGAACGTTCGCTGAATGCGCGTTCGACATACACAATTTCATCGCCTTGTCTCACACTGAGGTTGACAGGTTGCTGTATCAGCTTATGCAGCTCGCGCATTGGTTGAACTGCTGCATCACGAACATTGAGACGATCTTTAACCAAATTACCCAACTCGAGTAGTCGCATGCCAAGACGGTAGTTACCAGCCTCAGGACGATCAACAAAACGTCCAACAGCCAAATCGTTCAATATGCGGTGGGTGGTCGACGGGTGCAAACCAGTACGCTCACTGATTTCTTTGAGAGAGATGGCGTCTTCTCTGGATGCCAAAACATCCATCAGCGAAAAGATCCGTTCTATGACTTGAATGTTTGGCGTTGCTGGAACGCTGGATTTACGCATGGCATTATTTTACCTTGTGAAATTATTTAGTCAGCCAATGTCCATTGATCAAGCGCTGGTGAGGATTGAAGTTGGCTTTGTAATTCATTTTGACACTCTCTTGAATCCAGTACCCCAAGTAGGCGAAGGGAAGTCCTAATTGTTTGGCTTGTTCAATCTGCCACATGACGTTGTAGGTTCCATAGCTGGTGTGAGACTCGGGTTCGTAAAAGGTGTAAACAGCAGACAAACCATCGCTCAGCATGTCAATGATCGAGACCATTTTGAGCTCCCCCAAAGTTCCATCAGCAAGGGGTGGCGTTCGAAACTCTATAAGCCGAGAGTTGACGCGGCTTTGTAAAAGAAACTGGGTAAATTGCTCCACGCTGTCTTTATCCATGCCACCGCCTGCATGCCGATGGCTTTGGTAGCGAACATACAAGTCATAGTGTTCTGACGAATAACTCAAGTTAAGTACCCGTATGACCAGATTCTGATGCGCACGCCATGCGCGACGTTGGCTCTTGGTGGCTAAAAACTCTTGTACTTTCACTCGCAATGGGACACAGGCTTGGCAGCCATCACAGTAGGGTCTGTATGTAAATAGACCACTGCGGCGAAAACCCTTTTGTACCAAGTCAGAATAAGTGTCGTGTTGAATCAGATGGCTTGGTGTTGCAACTTGTGAGCGTGCTGTTTTGTTTTTAAGATAGCTGCAAGGGTATGGCGCAGTCGCATAAAACTGCAAAGTTTCAAAAGGCAGTTCCTGGGGATGCGTCAATCTGAACTCCGATTTGGCATGATCTCTGACCAGTATATCGATCGATATTGCCAGTCCACAGAAGGTTTAACTCGCTGTTGAGCCACATATTTAAGAAATTTGGATCTAGAGACTTCACTTGCTCCCATCGATGCCAAGTGCTTGGTGTTTTGCTGGCAGTCAATCCAATCAATTCCCTGCGCCTTGGCAAAAGCTACCAAGGCTGCAAGCGCAATTTTTGATGCGTTAGATTGCAAACTGAACATAGACTCGCCAAAGACGCAATGTCCGATAGCGACGCAGTACAAGCCACCTACCAAGCGGTTATCGACCCAAGTTTCTACGCTGTGCGCAAAGCCAAGTTCGTGCAGGTCTAAGTAAGCAGTGATCATTTCATCCAAGATCCATGTGCCAGTTTGGTGAGCCCTCTTGGTGTTGGCGCAGTGGCGTATGACTTGATCAAATGCGCTGTCAAACCTGATGCAATGATTGGGTGCTACAAGAAAAGCATCGAGGGTTTTTCTTAAAGACCTGTGTAACTTAAACGAATCGACATGGAGCACCATTCGAGGGTCTGGTGACCACCACAGCACGGGTTGATCCTTGCTGAACCATGGAAACATCCCATGGCTGTATGCCTCTAGAAGTCTCTCGACCGATAAACCACCACCTGCTGCTACCAAGCCGTTGAGTCCGGAGTCGGATTTCATGGCGGTTTCTGGTGATGGTAGTGGGTCGTTTATTTCAATCCATGAAATTGCAGGAGAATATTGATGCATTGATTGGTATTTTATTAATTGTTTTGAATGAGTTTTTCTGAGAAATATAGTTTATTGTTATGTATGTAATGAACTGATTGAAAAAATCAGTTCCCGAAGGTGGATGCAACTCCATACAATCACATTCCTTGCGCGTCCTTGTTATGGTTGAGATTGATACATTCTTTTAGATTCCGGAGCTTTTTATGCAACTGATGTGGGTGTCTGGGCCCACCGCCGAAGTGCGGACCATTTCTATCACCACGCACAAAGTCTTGGTTGCTGCTTGCGTGTCCGCTTTTTTCTTGGTGTCATTTGGTGTCTTGCTTCATTTCATTGGATTTCGAATTGCGATTGAATTCAGCCCCAGCCTTGCAAGAAGTCTAGGAGGGGTAACCACGGAGGCAGAACAGCAGCGCGTTGAATCAGTTTATCGCGATCGGCTTGAAAAGTTGCGCCAAAACTTGACAGCAACTGTTCAAGAAATCAGGCAACTCGAGGCACTCAAAAATCGTTTTATGGACATTGCTACGCCCATCAATTTGCGTGACAAACTTAGCAAGAAAGAAGATGCAAAAGGTGGGCCTTGGGTTGCCCCTCGACTACAAAGCAACTCATCTTCCATACTTAGCCGAGATTTGTCATTGGCGTTGGATGAGTTCTCACAAGCTGAAGCGGCTGTTAAGAATTTGAGCCAAAGTTGGGCAAGCCAGCTCAATTGGTTGCATGCTTTGCCTACGGGTCTTCCTGTTGACAAAGATTTTCGAATGACCAGTGGATTTGGTATACGCAATGATCCGTTTACAGGCCAGCTGGCAATGCATGAAGGATTGGACTTTGTCGCGCCTGCTGGTTCGCCTGTCGTAGCCACTGCGGCAGGAACAGTGACCCGTTCTACTTGGGACGCTTCATTTGGAAACGTTGTAGAAGTTAGCCACATAGAGGGATTTACAACGCGTTATGCACACCTGAGTAAGCGCATTGCAATTGATGGTCAAAAAGTTAATCGCGGTGAAGTTTTGGGCCAGCTGGGCAACACCGGACGTTCAACTGGACCTCACCTTCATTATGAAATCATTCGAAACGATCGGGTACTTAACCCAACTCAGATGTTGATACAAGCCGCGACACAATGAGCGGTTTTAACCAAAAAAGATTCGGTATGTTTGAGAAGCTCAAAGACAAATCCTTGTCACCCTCACAAGAGAGGTTTGACACCATCATAGGACGAACCACGCAAATTTATGGCCGATTGGTATTGCTTGACAGTGTGCGTATCGATGGTAAGGTCGTGGGAAATATTGAAACTACCAAAGACAATAAAGTCACCGTCGCGATTGGTCTTACGGGGGAGGTGTCAGGTGATATCACGGCCCACCGCGTGATGGTCGCGGGTCGTGTAGAAGGAAACATCTACGCTGCTGAGCGGGTTGAATTCCACAAAGAGTCCGTGGTTCAAGGTGATATTTCCTATGGTTCAATTGCTGTTGAGCACGGTGCAAGGCTACTGGGTTTAGTCATTCAAAATCCGACCAGCGCAGCAGCTGCCACTAACAGCACAGATGCCAAGAGTGTGATTCGCAAAGCGCAAGAGTCGAGCGGCTGATATTTTGCTAAGACTCACATTGCATGGACTGCATCATAAATAAGTCTAATCGAAATAATAAACAACCCGACTTGAATCAATCTAAAAAACCATTTGTCAGCAATTTTCTTAGTTAGATAAGCCCCTAATACAGTTCCTGCCAAGGCCATTGGAATTAGGAAAGCTGCATTGAGCATATCTTCGATTGCATAGGGCCTGAGGTCTTGGTAGGGAATTATCTTTGCCGCATTAATGACCGCAAAAACCAGGGTCGCAGTTCCTGCAAACTCCGCTTTTGAGAGTCTTTGTGGCAAGACATAGATTTGAAAGGGTGGTGCACCAGCATGTGAGATGAAGCTGGTAAACCCAGCCATAGCGCCCCAGAACAAACCTTTGCCGCGATGAGCTGGTTGTGTGGGTTGGTCGGCTTGTTTTTTCAACCAAGTATTCAGACAAAAACCAACCCCAATCAGGCCCAACAATAGTTTGATGGCAATGTCGGAGATGAAGGATGCTGTTAACCATCCAATGAATACGCCCAAAACACCTGCAGGTATCAAAATTATTAAATTTGGAGTGCTGAAATTCTTGCGATACAACCAAACCCCTACTGCATCTGAAATCACGTAAATGGGCAGCAGCAGAACTGCTGCCTTCATGGGGGAAATTGTCAGTGAAAGAATTGGGACCGCCAACATTCCGATAGATGGAAGGCCACCTTTGGATAAGCCAATCAGTAGAGCTGCTAAATTAGTAATTAATAAATATTCGTCGATGACCATGCTTGCCTTTATGAATACATAACAATCAAAAAAAGCCTCTGCATGGGCAGAGGCTTTTGGGAAATTTCTGCTGGAATTTATCCAATGACAGATCAAAACAGAAAAGTTATGTATCGAGCCCAGAACTCTGTTAAGCCATTCTAGTGAGAATTTCGCGTGATAACACCATCCCTTTTGGCGCGAGCATGATCTCTCTATCCACAATGAACTTTTGCAGGTTGCCAACAGACAAACTGGTTGCTAATGCTGTCATTTCTGAGCAGGGCACTTTGAAGCGATCGATCACCAGTCGATGGTGGTGATGGGTGTGACCACCCAGGTGTGCGTGAAGTCCACCATGCGCGAAGCCAATGACCGATGCTACGACTACCTCATGGTTGAATACGGCACCACCACCAGCGACTTTCTCGAACTCAAGGTTATCTACTTGGCCATGATCATGCCGCAAGGCAGCATCGTGGGCTGAACTTGTAAAGTACAAAATTTCATAAACCCTGCACCTTGCAGTGCGTCTTCACCTGCATGCGTCATAAAAAAAGCCCCTGCAAAAAATGTAGGGGCTTGGTTTATTTGGCGGAGCAGGCGGGATTCGAACCCGCGGTGGGCTATTAACCCACACACGCTTTCCAGGCGTGCGACTTAAACCACTCATCCACCGCTCCTAGCCTTTGGATTGTATCAGTGGGCGAGTACACTTCGCCGCTGTTGTTTTGTCAATGCCAGTGCCTTTCGGAGTTCCGCATGAAATTTCGCTTCCCCATCGTCATCATTGACGAGGATTTTCGTTCCGAGAACACCTCGGGTTTAGGTATCCGTGCCTTGGCCGATGCCATTGAAGGTGAGGGTTACGAAGTCATGGGGGCCACCAGCTATGGTGACTTGAGCCAATTTGCGCAACAACAGTCCCGTGCCAGTGCATTCATCTTGTCGATTGACGACGAAGAGTTTACGCCCGGTCCAGACCTTGATCCTGCCGTTTTGAATTTGCGCAACTTCATCGAAGAAGTGCGCCGTAAAAACGCCGACGTGCCGATCTACGTCTACGGCGAAACCAAAACTTCGCGTCACTTGCCCAACGACATCTTGCGCGAATTGCATGGCTTCATCCACATGTTCGAAGACACGCCTGAATTTGTGGCGCGCCACATCATCCGTGAGGCTAAGAGCTATCTGGAGAGCGTGCAGCCACCGTTCTTCAAAGCCTTGCTCGACTATGCAGAAGACGGTTCTTATTCATGGCACTGTCCAGGCCACTCGGGTGGAGTGGCCTTTTTGAAGAGCCCTGTGGGTCAGATGTACCACCAGTTCTACGGCGAAAACATGTTGCGCGCTGACGTGTGCAATGCGGTTGAGGAGTTAGGGCAATTGCTCGACCACAACGGTGCCATTGGGGAGAGCGAGCGCAATGCTGCGCGGATATTCAACGCAGACCATTGCTTTTTTGTCACCAACGGCACCAGCACCTCCAACAAAATTGTGTGGCATCACACGGTAGCTCCTGGCGATGTGGTGGTGGTCGACCGCAATTGCCACAAGTCAGTGTTGCACGCCATCATCATGACCGGTGCAGTGCCTGTGTTCTTGAAGCCCACGCGCAATCATTACGGCATCATTGGCCCCATCCCCCAAAGCGAGTTTGAGCCTGCAGCCATTCAAGCCAAGATCAAAGCCAACCCTTTGCTCAAAGGCGTGGATGCCAAAAAGGTCAAACCCCGTGTCTTGACGCTTACGCAGTCCACCTACGACGGCGTGCTCTACAACACAGAGACGATCAAGAAAATGCTTGATGGCTATGTAGCGAACTTGCATTTTGACGAGGCTTGGTTGCCTCACGCTGCCTTCAACCCCTTTTATGGCACCTACCATGCCATGGGCAAAAAGCGCGAGCGCCCCATGCATTCGGTGGTGTATGCCACGCAGTCCATCCACAAACTGTTGGCGGGTATCAGTCAGGCCAGCCATGTGTTGGTGCAAGATTCACAAATGACCAAGCTGGATCGGCATCTGTTCAACGAAGCTTATTTGATGCACACCAGCACCAGCCCGCAGTACAGCATCATTGCCAGCTGCGACGTGGCGGCGGCCATGATGGAGCCACCCGGCGGCACTGCCTTGGTGGAAGAGAGCATCGCCGAAGCTCTGGATTTCCGCCGTGCCATGCGTAAAGTGGATGAAGAGTACGGCAAAGACTGGTGGTTCAAAGTCTGGGGTCCCGATGAGTTGGTGGACGATGGCATTGGCCGCGCCGACAGCTGGATCATCAAAGGCACTGGCAAGTCTTCCAAATGGCATGGCTTTGGCAAATTGGCCGATGGCTTCAACATGCTTGACCCCATCAAGGCCACCATCGTCACGCCAGGCTTGGATTTGAATGGCAAGTTCGACAAGAGTGGCATTCCAGCCAGCATTGTCACCAAGTTCTTGGCCGAGCACGGTGTGATCGTTGAAAAGACAGGCTTGTACAGCTTTTTCATCATGTTCACCATCGGAATCACTAAGGGCCGTTGGAACTCGTTGTTGACGGCCTTGCAGCAGTTCAAGGACGACTACGACCGCAATCAACCCATGTGGCGCATCCTGCCCGAGTTCTGCCAAAAGCACCGCGCTTATGAGCGCATGGGCTTGCGTGATTTGTGTCAACACGTGCACACTTTATATGCCAAGTACGATATCGCACGCTTGACCACGGACATGTATTTGTCGGACTTGACCCCGGCCATGAAACCCAGCGATGCGTATGCCCAAATTGCGCACCGCAACACCGAGCGGGTGCCTGTGGATGAATTGTTGGGCCGCATCACGACCAGCTTGGTCACTCCCTATCCCCCCGGCATTCCCTTGCTGATTCCGGGTGAAGTCTTCAACAAGAAAATTGTTGATTACCTCAAGTTTGCCCGAGAGTTCAATATGCAATGCCCTGGCTTTGAAACCGATATCCATGGCTTGGTCGAAGAGGTCGCGCCCGATGGCAAACGGTTTTACTTTGCCGATTGTGTGAAGCAATAAAAAAAGAGCGCCTCAGCGCTCTTTTTTATGGAACCAGGGGGCTGGATTTATTCGCCAGCAGGATCTGCAATTCCACCCACGACTTGGCTGAAACCACCGTCTACATAAGTGATTTCAGCGGTCATGCCGGCCGCTAAATCGCTCATCAAAAATGCCGCCACATTGCCCACATCGTCAATTGTCACATTGCGACGAATGGGAGACGCTTCGGCGACCACGCTCAAAATCTTGCCGAAACCTTTGATACCACTGGCTGCCAAAGTTTTGATGGGGCCTGCACTGATGCCGTTGGCACGTAAGCCACGACCTTTTGACCCCAAAGATTCAGCCAGATACCGCACCGAAGCTTCCAGCGAAGCCTTGGCCAAACCCATCGTGTTGTAGTTGGGGACCGTGCGAATGGCGCCCAAGTAGCTCAAGGTCAACACTGCGGCGTTGTCGTTGAGATAGGGAAGTGCTGCTTTGGCCATGGCAGGGAAGCTGTAGGCGCTGATGTCATGTGCAATTTTGAAACCTTCTCGGCTCAGGCCTTCCAAGAAGTCGCCAGCAATGGCTTCGCGCGGTGCATAGCCGATGCTGTGCACAAAGCCATCGAAGCTTGGCCAATAGGCTGACAGGTCTGTGAACAGTTGGTCAATTTGGGCGTCGTCACCTACGTCGCAATCAAAAATCAACTTGGAATCAAAGTCAGCGGCAAATTCGGTGATGCGTTCTTTGAAGCGCTCACCCACATAACTGAAAGCCAGTTCAGCCCCTTGTTTATGGCATGCTTTGGCAATGCCGTAGGCAATCGATCGGTTGGACAGTACGCCGTTGATGAGTAGTTTTTTACCGGCAAGAAAACCTGTGTGTGAGGTCATTAATAAGTCTCCGAAAAAATCTTGCAGAATTGTCGCATGCGTTGTTTGCTCTTTTTAACCTTAGTGTGGCTTTGCTCTCCCTCTTGGGCGGGGCATGCTTACGCCCAGTTTGGCGACATTAAATATCCCGTCAGATTCCGCAGCTTTGACTATGTGAACCCTGTTGCGCCCAAGGGGGGCGAGTTGGTTTTGGTCTCGCCATCTAGGTTGTCAAGTTTTGATAAGTACAACCCTTACACACTCAAAGGCAACGCGGCTCCCGGATTGGCAAGTTTGGTTTTTGAAACATTGCTCACCGGCACTCTAGATGAACCTACCACGGCTTACGGTTTGTTGGCAGAAGATGTGAGCGTAGCGGCCGACAAGCGGTCAGTTACTTTCCGTTTACGAGCTGAAGCGCGGTTCCACAATGGCGACACTGTATTGGCTGATGATGTCAAACATTCCTTTGATCAGTTGACCAGCAAACTCGCTGCTCCACAGTTTCGTACCTTGTATTCAGAAGTGACAGGCGTGAAAGTTTTGGATGCGCGTACCGTTCGCTTTGACTTTTCACGGGTGAATCCTGAGCTACCTCTGATCGTGGGTAATTTGCCAGTATTCAGTCGTCAATGGGGCGTTCAAGACGGCGTTGCAAAACCCTTTGACAAAATCATCACCGACCTTCCCATTGGGAGTGGACCTTACAAGGTTGGGCGGGTTGTTTTTGGACGTGACATCAGTTATGACCGAGATCCCAATTACTGGGGCCGAGATGTGAATGTGCGCCGAGGGCAATTCAATTTTGACCGCGTGACATATCGTCTTTACAAGGACAACACAGCACAACTTGAAGGATTCAAAGCCGGAGAATTTGATTTGATTCAGTCGTTCATTGCCCGCGAATGGGCGCGTGCGTACACTGGTAAAGCTTTTAAAAGTGGTCAGTTGATCAAACGCGAACTCCAGCACGGTAATGCTGGAGACTTTCAAGGATTTTTGTTCAACACTCGGTTGCCGAAGTTTCAAGACGCACGCGTGCGTGAAGCCATTGGCTTAGCGATGGACTTTGAGTGGATGAATCGTCAGCTCTTCTATAACGCATACCGCCGTGTGCGAGGTTACTTTGTCGCGAGCGACTTTGAAGCCACTGACTTGCCCGATGCGGAGGAGTTGGCCCTTTTGACCCCCTTGCGCAATCAATTGGCACCTGCAGTGTTTGACTCGCCTGTGCCGCAACCGCCCCAAACCCAAATAGATCCTGCCTCAGGCAATACTTTACGTGACCACTTGAGACAAGCCATAGCCTTGTTGGCTCAGGCGGGTTGGGTTTACAAAGATGGTGCTTTGAGAAATTCTCAGGGTGAAGCTTTTACCATTGAGTTTTTGGACAACTCAGGATCGATGGGGCGAGTGGTCACGCCTTATGCCAAAAACTTAGAGAAGCTGGGATTTGTGGTGAACTATAAAGTGATTGACTTTGCGATATTGCAAAAACGTTTGGACGTGTTTGATTTTGAAGTCATCAGTAACCGCAACGTGGGCAGCGAATCGCCAGGCACTGAACTGATGGATCGCTTTGGCTCCAAAGCAGCCAGCACAGAAGGATCGGGGAACTTCATGGGTGTGCGCGATCCTGCCATAGATGCCTTGCTGGATAAGGTCGTTTCCGCCAAATCAAGACCGCAGTTGATCACCGCTGTTCGTGCACTTGACCGAGTGCTGCGTCATGGCCATTACGCCGTGCCCCATTGGTATGGCGGCGTGCATCGTGTGGCCTGGCGACAGGGGCGCTTTGAACAACCACCTGTGACACCGCGTTACTACCAGCCCGAAAACTGGGCGGTGTCGACTTGGTGGGCAACACGTGACAATCGAGCCACCTTGGCCGCAGAAACAAAATGATCACTTGATATGTTGAGTTACATCCTCAAACGTTTGTTGCTGATGGTGCCAACACTTCTGGGTGTCTTGCTCATGACATTTGCTGTCATTCAGTTTGTACCGGGTGGTCCTGTTGAACAAATGGTGTCACAACTGCAAGGCCGCGACAGCGGTGGCGAAGGCGCCGTGGTTGCGGGCGCCGGCTATCGGGGGCGTCAAGGTGTGGATGCCGCACGCATTCAGGAAATCAAAGAACTCTATGGCTTTGACAAACCCGCACCTGAGCGTTTCATGCAAATGCTTCAGCAGTTTGCGCGCTTCGATTTGGGAAAGAGTTTTTTTTATCCCAAAGATGTGTGGGATTTGGTGCTTGAAAAGCTGCCGGTCTCCATCAGCCTAGGCTTGTGGACCTTCTTTTTAAGTTACTTGATATCGATTCCTTTGGGCATTGCCAAAGCTGTTCGTGCGGGTTCGCATTTTGATGTGTTGACCAGCTTGTTGGTGCTCACCGGTTATGCCATTCCTGGTTTTGTTTTGGGTGTTGCGCTCCTTGTCGTTTTTGGTGGGCAGTTGCAATGGTTCCCTTTGCGAGGCTTGACCTCAGCCAACTGGGAGCAAATGCATTGGGGGGCGCGAATCGTGGACTATCTGTGGCACATTGTGCTACCCGTGATATCCAGTGTGCTGGGTGCATTTGCTGTGACCACCATGCTTACCAAGAATGCCTTTCTTGAAGAAATTCGCAAACAATATGTTCTCACTGCGCGCGCCAAAGGCCTGTCTCAGCGGCGCGTGCTCTGGGTGCATGTGTTGCGCAACGCCTTGATTCCTCTGGTCACAGGCTTTCCTTCGGCTTTCATTGGCGCCTTTTTTACCGGCTCTTTGCTGATTGAAACGCTCTTTTCACTCGATGGATTGGGCTTATTGAGTTATGAGAGCGTGATGCGTCGTGACTACCCGGTGGTACTTGGGACTTTGTATTTGTTCACACTGATTGGTTTGTTCACCAAACTCATCAGTGACCTGTGTTACGTCTGGGTGGATCCACGTGTCAAATTTGACTGATAAGCCCCAATCTCCCAGCCGCCGGGCTTGGGAACGGTTTCGCCGAAATCGACTCGGTTTTGGAAGCTTGTTATTGTTCTTGTCGATCTTTGTGTTGAGCTTGTTTGCCGAATTGATTTCCAACGACAAGCCCTTGATTGCCCGTTACCAAGGGCATTGGTATATGCCCATTGTGCAAACATTGCCAGAGACAATGTTTGGGGGGGACTTTTCAACTCCTACAGACTTTTTGGATCCATTCATTCAGCAGCAATTTACACAACCGGGCAATTGGGCGCTGTATCCCATCAATCCCTACCATCACAGCACACTCAATTACTTTGCCAAAGAGCCCAACCCCGCGCCACCCTCGCGGGACAACTGGTTAGGTACCGATGACAGAGGGCGTGATTTAGCGGCACGGCTCTTGTATGGTTTTCGTATCTCAGTACTCTTTGCTTTGGCACTGACCTTGTTTGGCACGGTTCTTGGCTTATTGACAGGGGCTTTGCAAGGTTTTTTTGGTGGTGTGACTGACTTGACCATGCAGCGTTTCATTGAGATATGGAGTGCCATGCCTGAGTTGTATTTGCTCATCATCTTTTCAGCTGTTTTCGATCCGAGCATCACATTGCTATTGGTTTTGTTGGGCTTGTTTGGTTGGATGGGGCTGTCAGACTATGTGCGCGCCGAATTCTTGCGCAATAAACAGCTCGACTATGTTCGGTCTGCCCGTGCTTTAGGCCTATCCAACACACAAATCATTTGGCGACATGTGTTGCCTAATAGCTTGACGCCGGTGGTGACTTTTTTGCCCTTCCGCATGAGCGGTGCGATTCTGGCGTTAACCTCCCTCGACTTTTTAGGACTGGGCGTGCCGCCCGGAACGCCTAGCTTGGGTGAGTTGTTGGCGCAAGGCAAAAACAATATCGACGCTTGGTGGATTTCTTTGTCTACCTTTGCTGTGCTGGTCGTGACCTTGATGTCTTTGACATTCATGGGGGACGCTCTAAGAGATGCACTCGACCCGCGTAAGGCCTCCCAATGAGACTGCCATTGCTTCAAGTGCGTGACTTTCACATCGCCTTTGGTGCCACCGAGGTTGTGCACGGCATCACATTCAGTCTGGAGCATGGCGAAAAACTAGCGCTGGTCGGTGAGTCGGGTTCGGGCAAAAGTGTCACCGCCCTCGGTTTTGTCAGGCTTCTTGAGGGCGCAACGATGTCCGGACGTTGTCTGTGGACGCCTCAAGATGAGGTCAGCTTGGCGGCAGTCTCCAGCGACGAAATTCAAACCCGTGACTTGATCAAACTCAAAGAGCAAGACTTACAGGCGATTCGTGGGCAAGAAGTTGCCTTTGTTTTTCAAGAGCCCATGACGGCTTTGAACCCCCTGTTCACTGTTGGAGACCAGATTGCTGAGGTGTTACAACTCAAACGTGGCATGACTTCAGAGGAGGCTTGGTTTGAGGTCATTCGTCTTCTTTTAGACACGGGAATTGAAGAGCCTTCGCGACGGGCCAAGGCTTATCCGCACCAACTCTCTGGGGGGCAGCGCCAGCGGGTCATGATTGCCATGGCCTTGGCATGCCGACCGCGACTTCTGGTGGCTGATGAACCCACGACAGCATTGGATGTGTCCTTGCGTGGTCAGATTTTGGATTTGCTTGACAGCTTGCAGAAGCGCTACGGCATGGCGGTCTTATTGATCACGCACGATCTTCAAGCCGTGCGCCGTTTTGCAGATCGTGTCTTGGTCATGGAGAAAGGTTTACTGGTTGAGTCAGGCACAGTCGATCAGGTGCTCAATCGACCTCAGCATGCTTACACCCAGCACCTGATTCACAGCCATGTTCCTCGCGAGGTGCTGCCAGCACTAGCACAGGCGCCGGTGTTGATGCAGGGGATCGGCTTGCGCGTGACCTACCCAGTTCCCCGAGGAGGCTGGCGAGGTTGGTTGGGTCGTGGTAGTTTTGTGGCCGTTCAGGGGCTTGATTTTGAAGTGCGTGCAGGTCAAACCCTGGCTGTGATGGGAGAGTCGGGATCGGGTAAATCCAGTTTGGCCTTAGCCGCTCTGGGTTTGTTGCCAAGTTCTGGTGATCTGAGTATCGAGGGGCGGAGTTGGTCTTTGCGAGCTCGTCAAGACTTGCCTTTGCGTCGCAAAGTACAGGTGGTGTTTCAAGACCCCTTTTCTTCCTTGTCACCCCGCATGAACGTTCAAGAGTTGGTGTCTGAGGGCTTGCGGTTGCATGCCCCTGATTTGGATGACTTGGGTTATTTGCGCAGGGTCTTGATCACTTTGGCAGCTGTTGGCTTGACCGAGTCTGAATTCCCAGGGTTGTTGCTGCGTTATCCCCATGAATTTTCTGGAGGGCAACGCCAGCGCTTGGCGATTGCACGCGCTTTGGTGGTCGACCCGCAGGTGCTGGTGCTTGACGAACCGACCAGCGCGCTTGATGTGGCCATTCAAAAACAAGTGCTGGAATTGTTGCAGCGTTTACAGCGCGAACGCGGTTTGAGCTACCTGCTCATCACGCATGATGTATCAGTGGTTCGAGCCATGGCGCACCATGTGTTGGTGATGCAAGCGGGTCAGGTGGTCGAGTCCGGTACGGTTGAAGCCGTACTCCAGCAACCACAACACACCTACACACGCTTGTTGGTGGCTTCAGCCCGTCAGTAATCGGTGTTTTTCACACATTCTCTTTGCAAATCAAGCATTTAGGCGCTACAATGAGCCCTTCACGACCAAACGGGCGGGTAATTACCGCCCGTTTTTTTTGGTCGATTGTTTTTTGATCTGTTGAATTTAGGGTTTTCGTCGACGTGGCTTTGCAGCAAATAGTAGAACAAACCGTGACTGGTTTAGGTTACGACCTCGTGGAGATTGAACGCTCTGCCGGGGGGCTGCTGCGCATCACGATTGAGTTGCCTTGGACGCCCGATTCACCGGTGCAATTTGTCAACGTTGAAGATTGCGAACGCGTGACCCGTCAGTTGCAGTTTGCGCTCGAGGTGGATGGCGTGGAGTACCAGCGCTTGGAGGTGTCTTCACCGGGCATTGATCGGCCGTTGCGCCATCAGGCTGACTTTGAGCGCTTTGTGGGTGAAGAAGTTGATCTCACGCTGAAAGCGCCCATGGGTATTGCGGCTGCCGGTCAGGTGGCGGCCAATCGTAAAAAGTTCCGTGGCACCTTGGAGCGAACGGACGACGGGCAGGGCTGGCAAATCACTTGGCGTGATGCGCCAAAGGCCAAGCCCGGTCAAAAGATCAGTCAAAAAAGAGCCGAAACCCCGCTTCATGCGTTGGGTTTCACGCTGGACGAGTTGCGCGAAGCGCGTCTGGCCCCGATTGTGGATTTCAAGGGCAAAAAGCCCCGTTGAACTTTGGTTTTGAGAAGGAGTAGTCGTCATGAACCGCGAAATGTTGATGTTGGTTGAAGCCATCTCGCGCGAG
>CANFYL010000002.1 GCA_947451285.1 Comamonadaceae bacterium | reverse complement strand
TAGAGCAAACATGGTATTGGTGTTTGCCCTCTCCAACCGCTGCATCCTTTCTCCTATGTGCATGTATCCGGCAAGCACATGATGAGAGGCTTTTATCAGCTTTGGCCGACTCAGAGGTAGATGTCTGGCCTTTTAGCGGACCCATTGATTTGATCGAGCACTCTAATGATTGGGTGCAACGACATCGCCTGAACAACTGGTGTTATCTGGGTACAAACTGCTCAAGGCGGGGCTCAGCAAGCACGCTCACAGAATTCAAGCAACATGATTTTGATCTTGACTGTTACAAGATACTGGTCAGGCCAGTCATGCTCAAAACCGTGAAGATCGAAGCGGTCGGAATACGAGGTTTCAACTCAGAAGGTTTTTCCCAAATCGCAGCCAATTCCTTCTAGGTTCAGCAAGTTGGGCGAAACGCGGCCAGCCACACCTATGCGCATGTATTCCTGAAAGGCCAGTGACATGGGATCTTGATAAGTTATGGCACTCACGAGAACTTCTACCTCGATTTAAAACTCTGAGATTTAGGAAAAGCTAGATGGTGCTTGAGCGCAATGGCGCGGCACGATTGCTGCAATACGTGTAAGTGTGTGATGGGTGGTGATGCGGCGCATAGACAACGGCACTGTTGGCTGTCCCCGATCATTGGTGAGTTTGCCAAAGACGATGCCGGGCGTCCAATGAATTTTGTACCACCATAGGCAGAGAGGCTGTTTGAACTACCAAAGTCAGGGCAGTTTCCCGTTCCACTGTGCATTGAGATCCACACAGGTTCCAAGGATTGGCAAAGCTATGCCAACTCAATGGCCTTCGGTGAGATGACTGGCATCAAGGTTCACGCTGTTGAGGGAGCAGGGCACGGGTTGCCCAAGGCGTATGTGGCTAATCTTTTAGATCTTTGGACGACCTGAAAGGTATGGGCTGTTACCTTGGAAGATGACTTGAATATGTCACAAGCCGAGGCATGTTTTGAAGTGATAAGCCCGTATCATATGGGTTGGATTTAAGAGTAAATTCTTTGAGGAAAACTCTTAGGATTTACATAGTGCTACACAAGTGATTTGAACTCTTACAAACCTAGAGTTTTGAATTACGTGCGTAGTTAAAACGCAATAGTGCGTAGTTGTTGCGGTTTTGGATGTGTGGGTTTGTGCGTAATTTGTGCGTAGTAGATATGTAATTTACGCACATTCGGAGTAATCGGTTGTAACGTAAGTCGTTGATTTGTAACGACTTTTAAAAACGGATTTACCCCATTTGGTGCCCAGGAAGGGACTCGAACCCCCACGAAGTTACTCGCTAGTACCTGAAACTAGTGCGTCTACCAATTCCGCCACCTGGGCATTTCAGGAAAGAAAGGCATTGTATCAAAAATTCAATAACAACCAGCGGTTTGCTGGAAGAGTTCGAAGGCACCGTTTCTGGGCATCGCGATGGACACGGTTTTGTTCAACGTGACGACGGCGCTGCAGACATTTATCTACCGCCCAACGAGATGCGGGCTGTTTTACACCGTGATCGTGTCAAAGCACGCGTTGTACGTTTTGACAAAAAGGGGCGCCCAGAAGGGCGAGTCGTAGAAATCATCGAGCGTTCATCCCAACCGATCATCGGCCGCTTACTGCAAGAAAGTGGTGTTTGGCTTGTAGCACCTGAAGACAAACGGTACGGACAAGATGTCCTGATTCCCAAGGGAGCAACTGGTCGCGCGAGCTCGGGTCAGGTGGTTGTGGTTGAGTTGACTGAACCTCCGAGTTTGTATGGTCAACCCGTTGGGCGAATCAAAGAAGTCTTGGGAGAGGTAGACGATCCTGGCATGGAGATCGAAATCGCTGTCCGTAAATACGGCGTTCCGCATGAGTTCTCACAAGGTTGTCTTGCTCTTGCAAGAGGACTGCCGGAGAAAGTACTTTCTCATGATCAGAAAGATCGCGTTGATTTGACAGATGTGGCTTTGGTCACAATTGACGGCGAAGATGCACGTGACTTTGATGACGCAGTTTATTGTGAGCCTGCCAAGGTAGGGCGTAGCAAAGGATGGCGTTTATTGGTTGCCATTGCCGATGTGAGCCACTACGTTGAAACGGGCAGTGCGATTGATATCGATGCCTATGACCGCGCGACCAGCGTTTATTTTCCGCGCCGTGTTATTCCAATGTTGCCCGAAAAGCTCTCAAATGGTTTGTGCTCACTCAACCCTGATGTTGATCGTTTGTGCATGGTTTGCGACATGTTGATTACGGCTATTGGAGAAATACATGCTTACCAGTTTTATCCTGCCGTGATGCATAGTCACGCACGCTTCACCTATACCGAAGTTGCTGCTATTTTGGCTAATACCCGTGGACCAGAAGCTTCTAAGCGCAAAGACCGTTTATCTGATTTGATGAATTTGCACGATGTTTACGGTGCCTTGCTGAAGTCACGTCATGCGCGAGGTGCCGTTGATTTTGAAACTACAGAAACACAAATAGTGTGTGATGACAGCGGACGAATTGAGAAAATCATACCGCGCATTCGCAATGACGCACATAAGCTTATTGAAGAGGCAATGCTGGCGGCCAATGTTTGCAGTGCTGACTTTATTTTGCAAAGCAAACAACCAGGGCTGTTTCGTGTACATGAAGGTCCTACCCCGGAAAAGAAAGACATTCTTCGCAATTACCTCAAGACCACAGGCGTGGGCTTGACCATCACAGATAACCCCAAACCTGCTGAATTTCAAGCCATCGCTGAGGCAACCAGAGAGAGGCCTGATGCGCAGCAAATCCATTCAATGCTTCTGCGTTCAATGCAACAGGCTATCTACACCCCGATCAACAGTGGTCACTTTGGTTTGGCGTTTGAAGCCTACACACACTTTACTAGCCCTATTCGACGTTATCCCGATTTGCTGGTGCATCGTGTGATCAAGGCAATTTTGCTCAAACGCAGCTACCAATTGCCGGCATTGCCGACGCCTGGTGAAGCGCACTCCAAACTGGCCCGTCGCTTAGCCTCGCGTGTGCGGGAACCGTCACAAAAACTGGAGACCAAAAACAAGCCCACACCCGATCAGCAAGCATGGGAAGCTGCGGGCTTGCATTGCAGCGCCAATGAAAGACGAGCAGATGAGGCCAGCCGCGATGTAGAGGCTTGGCTTAAGTGTAAATACATGCGCGAACATCTTGGTGAAGAATACGGCGGCGTTGTTACCGCTGCTACTGGCTTTGGTTTGTTTGTGACCTTGGATGCAATGTATGTTGAGGGTTTGGTGCACATCACCGAATTAGGGGGCGAGTACTTCCGATTTGATGAAGCTCGGCAAGAGCTGCGTGGTGAACGAACCGGTATCCGTTATGCCATTGGTTCAAGAGTTCGAATTCAAGTAAGCCGAGTCGATCTAGATGGCCGAAAAATTGATTTTCGATTGGTCCGTGATAACGAGGAAACGTTACCGCGACCAACCAAGCTCGCGGGGAAGTCGCCAAACAAAGACTCTATTTCTGGTGTCAAGAAATCACACAACAAAATGTCAACTAAAGTCAAGAAGCAAGACACTAAGAAAACAGGAGCCTCCAATAGCAAGAGTCGTCGTCCACGCCAGTGATTCAGTGAATGAGTTTTGCCAGCATGACAGCATCTAAACTGCGACCAGTGAGTGCCCAAGAGTCTGCAGCTGCCCCATGAATACGTACGCCATCGCAAGCTGCGGCAAAGCTTTGTTGTCCTTGGGCCATTTGTGCACCTATGACTCCCGCAAGAACATCGCCAGTGCCGGCCGTTGCAAGCAGAGAATTTCCGCTACTGTTGATAACAGGTTTTTCAATTGGCGAGCAAATCACTGTCCCTGATCCTTTAAGAACCACGATGGCCCGGGTAATTTTTGCAAGCCTCATCCCCGCCTGAACTCTATTGCGCTGAACTTCGCTGACGGTGCATCCAAGAAGCCTTGCTGCTTCAAGTGGGTGAGGGGTGATCACTGTATCCCTTTGCATAAGAGCTCGATTTTTCAGCAATTCCATCAATGTGCTGTCGACGGATATAGCATTCAATGCATCGGCATCAAGCAATAAAGAATGCGATTCGGATAAAACTCTAGGCATAAATTGTCTAACCGCATCCGAAGCACCACAGCCGCAAATAACACAACCGTTTTGAAGTTTCTGTTCATTGAGGTCACGAGCCATTAAAGCTGGATGCTGGATTGCGGTGGGGGCTTGAGCCGACTTGTCCAGTAATGTCAGAAAGACCCGACCGGCGCCTCCATGAAGTCCTGCTATGCCTGCCAGTATGGCGGCGCCTGTCATCCCTGGAGCACCTCCAATAACCATCAAGTCGCCATAGTTCCCTTTGTGGCTATTGTGAACACGATGCATAGTTTGGTGACTGCCTCTGGATTGGAGTTGTGCGAAAGATCCTGGAGGCTTGATGCGTAGGTTCGAAAAGTCTTGCGTCAAGTCAATAAACCAGACCTGGCCAGCAGCATCAAGGCCATCTGCTGTGAAGAGTCCCATCTTGAGAGTCAGTAGGCTCAACGTATGGAATTGCGTATTTGCTAAAGGCGTGTTGTCTGAACGAAGCCACTCACCAGTGTCAGGCAGCAAACCAGTGGGTAGGTCAATGGACAAAACAGGGGCTGCTGAACTGCGCATTATTTGCAGCCACTCTGCCATTTTGCCCACGGGTTCTCTGTCGCATCCAAGTCCAAGCAAAGCATCAATGGCTAAATCGAATCCTGGAATGGGCTTATCTTCAAATTGAACACCCGCCCGAATGGCTCGTTGCCATGACAATTTGGCATCGGAAGGAGCAATATTGGGTTGTCCCAAATATGTAACGGTAACTTGCTTTCCCAAATTGATCAGGTGAATGGCTGCTTCAAGTCCGTCGCCACCGTTATTTCCAGGTCCACAGGCGACCCATATTTTTTTTGCGTGCGGTGCAATTGCCAATGCCAACTGTGCTGCCGCTTTTCCGGCTCTTTGCATTAAGCTGTGCGGTGGTAAGCGATTTGTTAGTTGAGATTCTAGGGCTTGAGTTTGAAGCAGGCTGTACAAAGGCCACGCCCGATCTCCGGTGACTGGATGGATACTTTGGGAAAGACGCGTCATGAAAGAAGATTGAGACGTTCGATTCCAAGTCCCTCGATATCTATGTCTGTTTGACGTCCGGACAAGCTATCTGCCAGAGCCCTTGCGCTTCCGCAAGACAAGGCCCATCCGCTTGATCCATGACCTAAATTAAGCCATACGCCGGGGATGCCACTGGGGCCTAAGATGGGTGGGCCATCGGGCAGCATAGGACGGGATCCTTTCCATACTTGTACATTGTCCTGAGTTCGTGCTGCGCCTGGAAACCAATCGTCAAGTACTCGGTAGAGGGTTTTGAGACTTGCCGCATGGTGTTGACGTGGATCACCGCCAAACTCTGCACTACCTGAAACTCTAACTCTCTGTCCAAGTCGAGAAATAGCAACTTTGAACCTTTCATCCATCACGCCACTTCGAGGCGCATCAAGAGGTTCGCGAATGGATGCACTTATCGAGTATCCGTGAACGGCTGCTAGTGGAATTTTTAACTTTAAGTGGGACAAAAGATTAGCGCTAGCCAAGCCTGCGCAGATAACTACCGCGTCAAATGGTGTACCTGGATCTTGAATTGTTAGTCTGATTTTTTTTGGATCATTGCTTTTTAGCGGTAGGACATTTGCATTGAAATGAAACTGAACCCCCATCGATTCTGTAATGTTTTTCAGGAGCAAGGTGAACTGTCGGCAATTTGCGACTTCATCGTTTGGAAAGTGCAAAGCTAAAGCGAGGGGAGTGGATGGATTCAACGCAGGCTCAATTTGACGCGCTTGCTCAGCCGTCAATGTTTCAAAGCTTAATCCAGCATCCCTCATGCCCTCTAGCGAGGGTTGGGTCATGAGGTATTCCTTTTCACCTCTCATCAGCACCAAATAGCCGGATGTTCGGTCGTAATCCAGGTTCAGCCGCTGGGTTAACGACTGAAGCCGCTGTTGACTGTAAGTCGACAGACGCAACAACCGTTGTCGGTTTTTTGTGAAAGTTGAACTTTGACACGCGCGCCACCATTTCCAAAGCCACAGTGCCTCGTTCCAGCTCGGGCGGGATAGTCTGACTGGCGTGTGTGGCTGCCATAAGTGCGCTAGCACATGCAGTGACATTCCTGGTTTTGCCCAAGGCGTCACATATCCAGGAGAAATGACACCTGCGTTGGCAAAACTACAAAGCTCTGCGGCTGCGCTCCCGCGCTCGTAGACAATGACTTCATGGCCTTGTTCAGCCAACTCATAGGCGGTGGTCACTCCGATGACGCCTGCGCCAATAACAGCCACTTTCATGCGTGGTTTCTCGTTTTTGGGGTGCCAGTTCGACTGGTTTTAGGGGGGGGGTGTGATACAATCATTAGGTTTTCTAATTGCAAATCTCATTTGAGATCTGTCTTTATAAAACATCACACGCAAATCAGCCCACTCAAGGTGTTGCCAAATTTTTGAATTCAAAACATGCGGCGATGACGGGCTGAATTTTAGACCCAACCTTTGGAGAATTCATATGTCAGTCACGATGCGCGAAATGCTAGAAGCCGGCGTCCACTTTGGACACCAAACACGCTTTTGGAATCCCAAGATGGCCCCGTTCATTTTTGGTCATCGCAACAAAATTCACATCATCAACCTTGAGAAGTCGTTGCCGATGTTTCAGGATGCAGCCAAGTTTGTTAAGCAACTGGCTTCTAACCGCGGTACTGTTTTGATGGTAGGGACCAAACGTCAATCTCGAGATATTGTGGCTGCTGAGGCACAACGCGCAGGTGTCCCTTTTGTTGACCAGCGCTGGTTAGGTGGTATGTTGACCAATTTCAAAACGGTCAAGACTTCCATCAAGCGTCTTAAAGACATGAAGACACAGCAAGAGGCTGGATTAGATGCTTTGTCTAAGAAAGAGCAGTTGATGTTCAAGCGCGAAATTGAAAAGCTCGAAAAAGATATAGGCGGCATTCAAGACATGGCTACTTTGCCGGATGCTATTTTTGTGATTGACGTTGGTTATCACAAAATTGCGATCTTGGAGGCTAAGAAGCTTGGCATTCCCTTGATTGGTGTTGTGGATTCCAATCACTCGCCTGAAGGCATTGATTACGTCATTCCAGGTAATGACGACTCTTCTAAAGCGGTTACGTTATACGCTCGCGGTATTGCCGACGCTATTCTTGAAGGGCGTGCCAATGCCGTCAATGAAGTTGTTGCTGCAGTAGCTCAAGTGAGTGACGAATTTGTTGAAGTTGCTGCGTAAACCGGCACCCAATTTACAAAAGGGGCTCAAGCGGCCCCTTTTTCACACCCCAATTGAATTGAACTGAAGACGGAGAAATGTATGGCAGCTATCACTGCAAGTATGGTCGCTGAATTGCGCGCCAAAACTGATGCCCCCATGATGGAGTGCAAAAAAGCACTTACTGAAGCTGAGGGGGATATGACCAAAGCTGAAGAATTGTTGCGTGTCAAACTCGGTAGTAAGGCCGGTAAAGCAGCTAGTCGTGTGACCGCAGAAGGTGTAATCACAAGCTTTATCAGTGGAAACACAGGTTCTTTGTTAGAAGTTAACTGCGAAACAGACTTTGTCACAAAAAACGATAGCTTTTTAGCATTAGCTCAAGCCGCAGCTCAATTAATAGTCACCAATAATCCGCCCTCTGTAGATGAGTTGGGTGCTTTACCCTATAGTCAAGATGGGTTTGGTCCAACTTTGGAAGATGTGCGCAAGGGATTAATTGGGAAGATTGGCGAGAACATGAGTTTTCGACGATTCAAACGATTCGATGGCTCTTCGCAATTGGCGTCTTACTTACACGGAACGCGCATTGGTGTTGTCGTTGAGTTCCAGGGTGACTTGGTTGCAGCCAAAGACGTTGCCATGCATGTTGCTGCAATGAAACCAGTTGCTTTAACTAGTGCTGATGTTCCTGCTGATCTGATTGACAGAGAACGATCTGTGGCGATTGCAAAGGCTGCTGAGTCTGGCAAACCTGCTGATATCGCCGGGAAAATGATTGAAGGTTCGGTACAAAAGTACCTGAAAGAGGTATCTTTATTCAATCAGCCTTTTGTCAAAAACGATAAACAGACTGTCGAGCAAATGCTTAAATCTGCGAACACAAATGTAAAGGCCTTTACTTTGTTCGTTGTGGGGGAAGGAATTGAGAAGAAAGTGGACGACTTCGCTGCAGAAGTCGCTGCACAAGTTGCTGCCGCTAAACAGTCGGCTTAAAAACCAAAGGGGAGCATTAGCTCCCCTTTTGACATCCCAATTTAAAACAACTGCCGCAATTTTCAAGGAGCTCTTTCATGACATCAGCCAAGCCAGCCCACAAGCGCGTTTTGCTCAAGCTGTCCGGTGAGGCCTTGATGGGCGATGATGCTTTTGGCATCAACCGCTCTACGATCGTTCGTATTGTTGATGAAGTATCTGATGTCATCCGTCTAGGCGTTGAAGTCGCCATTGTCATCGGTGGCGGAAATATTTTTCGAGGTGTAGCAGGCGGCGCTGTAGGCATGGATCGCGCCACAGCAGACTATATGGGCATGTTGGCTACTGTCATGAATTCTTTGGCGTTGGCCGACACTATGAATAAGGCAGGATTGACCGCACGTGTGATGTCTGCTATCGCAATCGATCAGGTAGTTGAACCCTATGTGAGACCTAAGGCTCTCCAGTATTTGGAAGAGGGTAAGGTGGTAATCTTTGCAGCTGGTACGGGAAACCCCTTTTTCACAACCGATACAGCTGCTGCGTTGCGCGGAGCTGAAATTGGCGCTGAAATGGTTTTGAAAGCGACAAAAGTTGATGGGGTTTATTCGGCAGACCCTAAGAAGGACCCAAATGCAACCCGCTACAGCCAATTGAGTTTTGATGAGGCGATCAGTCAAAACCTTGGGATCATGGACGCAACGGCGTTTGCTTTGTGCCGAGATCAAAAATTGCCTGTGAAAGTGTTTTCAATTTTCAAAAATGGGGCCCTCAAACGTGTCGTAATGGGTCAAGACGAGGGCACATTGGTGCACGCTTGAAGTTCGTTTTACCTAACCCATTCAAGCTTTAAGATTAGGAGTATTTGTGACTATTGCTGATATTAATAAAAATGCAGAAACCAAGATGGGTCAGTCAATTGCGGCGTTTAGTAGCAGCTTAACCAAGATTCGAACTGGGCGTGCAAGTCCGGCACTTTTGGATTCGGTACAAGTTGACTATTACGGCTCACTGGTGCCGATTGGTCAAGTGGCTAATGTGTCTTTACTCGATGCAAGGACCATCAGTGTTCAGCCCTGGGAAAAAGGCATGTCCGCAAAAATTGAAAAAGCAATTCGTGACAGCGATTTAGGGTTAAACCCCTCTTCCATGGGGGAGCTCATTCGCGTTCCTATGCCCCCCATGTCTGAAGAAAGACGTAAAGAATTGACCAAGGTCGTGCGATCCGAAGGTGAAAGTGCCAAAGTAGCTGTACGTAATTTACGCAGAGACGCCAATGAATCTATTAAAAAGTTAGTTAAAGAAAAGCTGGCATCCGAAGATGATCAAAAACGTGCAGAAGCTGACATCCAAAAATTTACGGATAAACACATCGCTGATATTGATAAAGTGATTGCAAGTAAAGAACAAGAAATCATGGCGGTATAAAACCTCCATGCTCAGGCAACGGATTATCACCGCTATTGTGCTAATGGCACTTTTGCTGCCAGCGCTTTTTGCGCCAACGGCTCAGCCTTTGGCGATATTGAGCTTGGTCCTTATTGCTGCTGCGGCTTGGGAATGGGGCCGCTTGAACGGTTTGAGCATGCGGGGTGCGATGGGTTGTGCGGTTTTTTGCTTGGTCATTTGCCTTTTGATTTGGTCTGAGCGATGGGCTCATGAACCACCCTCCCTGCTCTGGCCGCTTGTGGGTGGGGCATGGGTACTTGCTGGCGTTTGGTTAGTTCGTCGCGGAGTCGAAGGCTGGCAAAGTATTCCGCTTGCTGTGCGGCTGATCGCCGGTGTGATTGCTTTATCGGCTTCTTGGCTCGCGATGTTTCAAGCCAAGGTTTACGGAATTAATTTTTTGTTTTCTTTGCTGTTAATCGTTTGGATGGCTGACATCGCAGCTTATTTTTCAGGCCGTGCATTTGGGCGTCATAAATTGGCTGTGCTCATAAGTCCTGGCAAAAGCTGGGAAGGTGTTTTGGGGGGGGTGTTGGGCGTTGTTCTGATGGCAGGAATTTGGGTTTGGTTCGATGCGCAGTGGCCAGTTGATAGCCTGAGTTTGTTCTCTCGCTTATATGCTCGAGGTTGGGGGTTTCTGGTCCTTGCCCTTCTCTTCTTAGTGGCAATGAGCGTTTTGGGTGACTTAGTGGAATCTTTGGTGAAACGTAGTGCAGGAGTCAAAGACAGCAGTCGATTGTTGCCAGGCCATGGTGGCGTACTAGACCGTGTTGATGCCATGTTGCCAACTTTGCCGCTTGCGCTGATGGTGCTTCAATCTCTGTTATGACATCAGATAAATATTTCAATCGGCAAATGCTCACTGTTTTGGGCTCAACGGGGTCAATTGGTGTCAATACCTTGGATGTGGTTCAGCGTCATCCAGGTCGCTTTCAAATATTCGCATTGACTGGCGCTTCTCAAGTTGACTTGATGCTGCGCCAATGTTTTCAATTTAAGCCCCGTATTGTCGTTATGGCGCATAAAGAAGCTGCCTTGTTATTGAAGGATAAAGTCAAGTCCGAGGGCTTGTCTGTCGATGTTCAAAGTGGTGACCAAGCTTTGTTGGACGTGTCATCTAATCCTGAGGTTGACGTGGTGATGGCCGCGATAGTTGGCGCAGCTGGACTTGCTCCTTGCTTAGCTGCTGCGCGAGCTGGAAAGCGCTTATTGCTCGCAAACAAAGAAGCCTTGGTTGTTGGTGGAGGGGTTTTCTTGGCCGCGGTACGAGCAGGAGGAGGATCCTTGTTGCCCATAGATAGCGAGCACTCCGCCATTTTTCAATCATTGCCTGAAGACCCTAAAACTTGGGATGCGCGAGTTGAGAAGATTATCTTGACAGCATCTGGTGGTCCATTTCGTAAGCGAGACCACAAAACACTCAAAGACGTCACTCCCGAAGAGGCGTGTTCACATCCCAATTGGGTCATGGGACGAAAAATTTCGGTCGACTCCGCCACTATGATGAACAAGGCCCTCGAGGTAATTGAAGCGCGTTACTTATTTGATATTGCGCCGGAACGTATTGAGGTAGTCATTCACCCACAAAGTGTGATCCATTCCATGGTGCAGTTCCGCGATGCATCGGTAGTTGCACAAATGGGTACACCAGACATGCGTGGTCCGATAGCATATGGTTTGAGCTGGCCTGAACGAATCACATCCGGGGCTCAAGCCCTGGACTTTCGTGTTATGTCTCCCATGACCTTTGAAAGTATGGATCAGCATGGCCATCCAGAACGCTTTCCAGGCTTACGCCTGGCCTGGGATGCTTTGCGTGGGCCTGCGGGAACGACCGCAATTTTGAATGCTGCCAATGAAGTGGCAGTTGCTTCATTTTTAGCACGCCGAATTCGCTTTGACCAAATTCATTGGGTTGTTATGTCTTGCTTAGAGCAACTCAATCCATCCCCCCCGGGGGAACTGGATGACCTGCTTGCTTTGGATCGTCAGGCGCGTTTTGTTTCTGAGTCCTTGGTGCAGCGACTGCCACTGCCATGACGGTGCTTGCCTTTCTAGGTGCGCTGGGACTTTTGATTGCGGTTCACGAATGGGGCCATTACAGGATGGCAGTCGCTTGCGGAGTCAAGGTTGAAACTGTATCAGTAGGACTGGGCCGGCCATTGATACGTTGGCGGTCGAGCAATCCTTTTCCCTTTCAGGATACAGAATTTTTAATTTGTTTGATTCCTTTGGGTGGCTACATCAAGATGCTTGAAGATGATGCCACCCTTATCTCCCCAAAAACCGCTTCGATGGCTTTGAATCGCCAAGACCTTTGGAAACGGGCTGCCATAGTCTTGGCTGGTCCTTTAGCTAACTTGTTGCTCGCAATAGCACTATTTGGTGCGGTTAGCTGGCTTGGGCAGTTCGAAACTAAGCCGATTTTGGCCTCGCCGCGGCAGGGGTCAGTTGCTGAGTCTGCTGGTCTTATTGGCGGTGAGTTGGTTCTGCGCGTGGGCATATCGGAATCATCCATGCAAAGCATCGCTTCCATCGAGGCCATGAGATGGTGGGCGATGCAACAAAACTTTTTGCGTAACGATTTGTTTATTGAGGTCCAGTCTGACCGTGGTCTAAAAGTTTATAAGCTCACTTTGAATGATGCAAGTGCATCAGTTGACTCATCGCATAAAGCGATGGGTTTGACCGAATTTGGGTTGGGCGGAGCTTGGAGCGCACCTGTGATCGGCCAAATACAGTCCGGTCTTGCTGCCGAGCGATCTGGGCTCATACCTGGTGACTTGGTTTTGAGCTTAGATGGACGGCATGTGAATGATGCTGCTAGCCTACGTTGGGCTATTCGAGCATATGGGGAGCGTGATCAAAAGGTGCCTCTAATGTGGGAAATACAACGTTCCGGTGTGGGCTTGATTCGGCTGGAAGTTGTACCTGATTTAGTAGAAGAAAAAGGAATTCGATTTGGTCGCATTGGCGCCTTAATTGGCGAGCCGCCGCAACAGGTTTGGGTACAAGTAGGACCATGGGATGGAATGGTCCGCGGGTTTGTGCGAGCCTTTGAGGCGACTGGGTTGACCCTTGACATGATCGGACGCCTGTTTTCAGGCCAAGCATCCTTGGATAACCTCAGTGGTCCTTTGGCGATGGCCGAGTTCGCTGGGCAATCTGCCAGTTTGGGATTGACGCCATATTTGTCCTATTTGGCTTTCATAAGTCTCAGTTTAACTGTCTTCAACCTCTTGCCTGTTCCTCTCCTCGACGGCGGGCACCTGTTGTATTATCTTTATGAAGCTTTCACTGGGCATCCCCCAGCGGCGCAATGGCTTGATGTCATGCAGCTTGTCGGACTGCTATTTTTGATGGGGCTCATGTTTTTTTCCTCCTTTAATGATTTGGTCCGTCTGGGCTGCATCAATTAAGTTTTCAACACTCTTCCACGGCTCTGAAGTTACTTCTTCATGAACAAGCAATCTTTTCGATCTTCATTTGCTCCGCGTGCCTTTGTCGCGGCGATGCTGGGTTCAGCCTTGGCTTTTAATTCCTGGGCAGCAGATCCATTTACTGTGCGTGACATCCGTGTTGAGGGCTTGCAACGCGTTGAGCCCGGTACGATCTTTGCATCTATTCCACTTAGAGTAGGAGACAACTACACCGATGACAAAGGTGCGGCCGCTATTCGTAGTTTGTTCGCCTTAGGCCTTTTTAAGGATGTGCGAATTGAAGTGATTGGCGATGTGCTGGTTCTGATTTTGGAGGAACGGCCCAACATCGCTGCAGTTGAATTCATTGGAACCAAAGAGTTTGACAAAGATGTTTTGCGTAAAGCACTGAGGGATATCGGTTTAGCCGAAGGACGACCATTTGATAGAGCATTGGCTGATCGCGCAGAACAAGAACTCAAGCGCCAGTACGTCAGTCGCAGCTTGTATGGTGCAGAAATCATCACCACCATCACACCTAGTGACCGAAACCGTGTTAACTTATCCTTCACAGTTGTTGAAGGCGATTTGGCCAAAATCAAAGAAATACGTATTGTTGGGGGTAAAAACTTTAGCGAGTCCATGCTCTTAGATCAATTTGATCAAGGCACAGGCAATTGGCTAAGCTGGTACACCAAGTCGGACCGCTACTCCCGCACCAAGCTAAATGCGGACCTCGAGACCTTGCGTTCTTGGTATTTGTCACGTGGCTATTTAGAGTTTCGCATTGACTCAACTCAAGTTGCCATTTCCCCAAACAAGCAAGACATCAGCATCACCATCAACATCACAGAAGGTGATCGTTTTGTAGTTTCCGAAATTGCATTGGAAGGCTATTATCTCGGTAAAGATGATGACTTTAAGTCTTTGATTGAGATCAAAGCTGGGTACCCCTACAACGCAGATGACGTGGCGAAAACCACCAAGGCGTTCAATGAGTATTTTGGAAATTTTGGCTTTGCATTTGCTCGAACAGAGGTGCGTCCTGAGATTGACCGTTCGACCAATCGCGTTAAGTTGATTTTGGTGGCAGACCCTTCTCGCCGCGCTTATGTCAGGCGCATCAACATCTTGGGTAACAACAGAACGCGTGATGAAATCGTACGTCGTGAATTCCGTCAAATGGAGTCATCTTGGTACGACGGCGAACGGATTCGCTTGTCTCGTGATCGTGTTAACCGACTCGGCTACTTCAAAGAGGTTGACATTGACACACAAGAAGTTGCCGCATCTCAAGATCAGGTCGATTTAAATGTTAACGTTGTTGAAAAACCAACAGGTATGTTGACTTTAGGTGCTGGTTTTTCAACCGCAGAAAAAGTTACTTTTTCATTCGGTGTGCAGCAAGAAAACGTTTTTGGGTCTGGGCAGAACTTAGGCCTGCAAGTCAGCACCAGCAAGTTCAATCAGTATTACGTGATAAGCACAACCAATCCTTATTTCACCCAAGACGGCGTATCACGAACATTCGACTACTACCATCGCTCCAGTAAACCCTATGTTGAGCAGGGAGGTGATTACCGACTCGTGACTGCTGGCCTTGGCATCCGTTTTGGCGTCCCATTTAGTGAGCTTGACCGCGTTTTTGTAGGTACGTCGCTCGAGCAAACAGAAATTATTCCCGGCACAAACTTGCCTACCTCATGGCTTGTCTACGCCTATAACCACGGCTATACGACCAAAACTGTTCCAGTGACTTTGGGTTGGGCCAGGGATGGTCGTGATAGTTATCTCAACCCTTCTACTGGCAGGTTGATCCGTGCCAATAGTGAAGTTGGTGCTGCGGGTGACACGCGTTATGCCAAGTTGGGTGGTCAATATCAGCATTATTTCTCGCTAACAAAGCAATACACGTTTGCTTTTAACGCTGATTTGGGTATCGGAAAAGGACTCCAAGGCCAAAACTTTCCTGTATTCAAGAATTATTTTT
This sequence comes from Comamonadaceae bacterium, assembly GCA_947451285.1. Classification (GTDB taxonomy): domain Bacteria; phylum Pseudomonadota; class Gammaproteobacteria; order Burkholderiales; family Burkholderiaceae_C; genus Limnohabitans. The sequence goes on along the minus strand of CANFYL010000002.1, from coordinate 68,001 downwards.
CAGGGGGCCTTGGTTCTGTTCGGGGGTTTGAACAAGGAACATTGGGGCCTCGCGATGTCTACGGCATCGTCTCAGGTGGTACTAAAAAAATCACACTTAATAGTGAATTCTTAATGCCTTTTCCAGGCGCAGGCAATGACCGCAGTCTGAGGCTTTATAGTTTTTATGACATGGGAAACGTATTCGGGGAGTTTGACAAAATTCAGTTAAACCAACTGCGTAGTTCTTACGGTGTTGGTTTGAGTTGGGTCTCTCCTATGGGACCTTTGCGATTTGCATGGGCTTTGCCTGCCCGGTCCTTCACTGGGGATAGAATCCAAAGATTGCAATTCCAAATCGGGACATCTTTCTGATGAATAAGTTTATAACTCAAGCCGTCTTCGCCGTTTCGATGGCCCTGATTGGGTTGACTTCAAACGCCGAAGAAATTCGTATTGGTTTTATCAACACAGACCGTATTTTTAAAGAAGCTAATACGGCTAAACAGGCTCAAGTCAAACTTGAGCAAGAATTTTCCAAGCGAGACAAAGATCTCAATGACGCTGGTAGCGCCCTAAAGGCGGGTGTTGAAAAATTTGAACGTGAAGCACCCACTTTGTCAGAATCGCAACGTTTGAACCGTCAAAAGCAGTTAGGCGAGCAAGATCGTGATTTCCAACGAAAGCGCCGTGAATTTCAAGAAGAGCTCAACGCGCGCAAAAATGAAGAATTCCAACTGGTTCTTGAGCGGACAAATCGCGTGATCAAGCAAGTGGCCGAAGCAGAAAAATACGACCTTGTTTTGCAAGAGGCTGTATATATCAGTCCCAAGCATGACATCACGGACAAAGTGCTCAAGGTCATCAACTCCGCAAAGTAATAAGCCGTGGCACTGCGTCTCGGCGATATTGTTGAAAGTCTCGGAGGCCAGTTTCATGGGGATCCCGAGCAATGGATTCAAAAACTCGCACCTCTTGAAACTGCCCGTTCTGATGCTTTGAGTTTCTTGAGTCATCCGAAATACAAATCCCAACTCACGACAACGAAAGCAGCTTGCGTGATTGTCTCGCCCGAAATGGCGACCTTGGCACAGGCACGTGGTTTCTGCATCGTGACCGATAACCCTTACCACTACTTTGCACGCTTGACGCAGCTGTGGCGTGCTCAGCATCGGCGCCACGATGAACCAAAGGTTCATCCAAGCGCCGTTGTCCATCCTTCTGCCCATGTTGACGCTAGTGCACGTATTGGCCCTCTGTGTGTGATTGAGCGCGGTGCGAGTATTGGCGCGCACACTTGGTTGAAGTCGGGCGTGACTGTTGGTGAATATTGCGTCGTGGGGCAGCGCTGCATCGTGCACGCGGGCGTTGTCATTGGTGCTGATGGATTTGGTTTTGCCCTGTATGAAGGGCGTTGGGAAAAAATTGAACAGCTTGGCGTCGTTAGCATTGGCAATGATGTTGAGATAGGCGCGAATACCTGTATTGACCGCGGCGCACTGGATGACACTGTGATTGAAGATGGTGTGAAGCTTGATAACTTGGTGCAAATTGGTCATAACGTTCAAATTGGCGCACATACGGCCGTGGCTGGCTGTGCCGGTGTTGCAGGCAGCGCTCGCATTGGCGCTCACTGCACAGTTGGTGGCGGGGCCGTTGTGTTGGGTCATTTGGAATTGGCCGAAGGTGTACATATTTCTGCTGCATCGGTCGTGATGCGTTCTATTCGTCAGCCTGGACAGTACAGTGGCGTATTTCCCATCGATGAGAATGCATCATGGGAGAAAAACGCAGCCACATTGCGTCAGTTGCACCTTTTGCGCGACCGCATCAGATCTATCGAATTAGCATTAGAAAGTCAAAAAAAATGAGCATGGACATCCATCAAATTTTGAAGCAATTGCCGCATCGCTACCCCATCTTGTTGGTTGACCGCGTGTTAGAGATCGAAAAAGGTAAACGCATCAAGGCGCTCAAAAACGTCTCAATCAACGAGCCATATTTCACGGGGCACTTCCCGCACCGTCCAGTGATGCCAGGTGTGTTGATGTTGGAAGCATTGGCCCAAGCTGCTGCATTGCTGGCATTTGATGCCGTCGGAGTAACCCCAGATGACAAAACGGTTTATTACTTCGCCGGCATTGACGGTGCACGTTTTAAGCGTCCAGTGGAGCCAGGCGATCAATTGATTTTGGAAGTTGAGCTCGATCGCATGAAAGCCGGTATTTTCAAATTCAAGGCGCGAGCAAAAGTGGGGGATGAAATCGCGACGGAAGCCGAGTTGATGTGCACCATGCGCACTATCGCCTGACTAACACCTCGCGACGATGAGCCTGATCCATTCCACGGCGATTGTTGACCCCCAAGCCGAGCTTGACAGCTCGGTACAAGTGGGGCCGTACACCATCATTGGCCCCCGCGTTCGCATTGGGGCAGGTACCACGGTCGGTGCTCATTGTGTGATCGAAGGACACACTACTATTGGGTGCGATAACCGTATTTTTCAATTCAACTCTTTGGGCGCGATCCCGCAAGATAAGAAATATGCCGGTGAGCCCTGCGAATTGGTGATCGGTGACCGTAACACCATCCGCGAGTTCTGTACCTTCAACATCGGTTCTCCCGGCGACAAGGGTGTGACGCGTGTGGGTGATGACAACTGGATCATGGCCTATGTGCATTTGGCGCACGATTGTGTGGTGGGCAACCACACCATCTTTGCCAACAGTGCGCAATTGGCTGGCCACGTGCACGTGGGTGATTGGGTGATCTTGGGTGGCTTTACCGTGGTGCATCAGTTTGTGCGCATTGGCGCTCACAGTTTCACGGCCATGCATTCTTTGCTGTTTGCTGATTTACCGCCTTTTGTGATGTGTCAGGGGCAGCCGGCAGAGGCGCGCTCCATGAATTACGAAGGGCTGCGTCGACGCGGCTTTTCCCCAGAGCGTATCAGTGCAGTCAAGGCCATGCACAAGGCCTTGTACCGTGAAGACTTGACGCTCGACAAAGCCAAAGAGCGCATCGCAGCGCTGGTGCAATCCAAACCTGAATCTGTACCCGATGTGCAGATGATGCTCGACTTCTTGAACGAGACCTCGCCACAGCGTGGCATCGTGCGCTGAGCTTATGTCGGCACCTGTGACATTCTCGCTTGTCGCTGGCGAGGTCTCGGGTGATTTGCTCGCAGGCCTGTTGCTGCAGGGAATGCGCCAAACATGGCCCGAGATGAGAAGCACCGGCATTGGGGGGCCGCGCATGGTACAGCAAGGGTTTGAAGCTTGGTGGTCTTACGAAAAATTAGCCGTGCGTGGCTATGTGGAAGTGTTGCGGCACTATCGTGAAATTGTGAGTATTCGTCAGCAGCTCAAAGCGCGTTTGTTGGCACAACCACCCAGCGCCTTCATTGGTGTGGATGCGCCAGACTTCAATCTTGACTTAGAGCATGATCTAAAGGCGAGCGGCATTCCGACGGTGCATTTTGTGTGTCCTTCTATTTGGGCTTGGCGTGCTGACAGAGTCGACAAAATTCGACGCAGCGTAGACCATGTGCTGTGCATCTTTCCGTTTGAAAATGCATTGCTCGAAGCGCACGGCATTGCTGCCACCTACGTGGGGCATCCACTGGCACAAACGATTCCCGAGCAAGTTGACCGTACTGCGGCACGTGTTGCACTGGGCTTGCCACAAGACGCGACTGTGGTGGCGTTATTGCCTGGCAGTCGACATTCTGAAATTGAATATTTGGCACGTCGTTTTTTACAAGCGGCGCAGCGCATGGCCCAGCAACAGCCTGGGCTGATCTTTGTCTTGCCCGCCATGTCTGCGTTACGTGCCCGAATTGATGCGCTGGTTCGCGAGGTAGGTGGCGTGCCTAGGCTGACGGTGTTGACCGGACAATCGCACGCTGCTCTGGCCGCTTGCGATGTGACACTGATTGCCAGTGGTACCGCCACGCTGGAAGCCGCGCTTTTCAAACGTCCGATGGTCATCGCTTACAACATGAACTGGATCAGCTGGCAAATCATGCGTCGTAAGAAACTGCAGCCCTGGGTAGGGCTGCCCAATATCTTGTGCCAGGAGTTTGTGGTGCCTGAGTTGTTGCAAGACGCTGCCACCCCGGACGCCATGGCGTATGAGGTATTGCAGTGGCTGGCACAACCCGCTGCTGTGACCGCCATTCAACAACGTTTTGCCGCGCTGCATGACAGTTTGCGCTGTGACACCCCGGCATTGGCTGCCCATGCGATCCAAAAAATTCTTGCGCGCTGAACAGGCTTCCCTGGTCTGGGATGCACCGGGTCTGATGGCCGGCGTGGATGAGGCTGGGCGAGGGCCTTTAGCCGGGCCAGTCGTGGCTGCTGCTGTCATCTTGGATGACCTGAACCCAATCGTAGGCTTGGCGGACTCCAAAAAACTCACGGCCTTGAAGCGCGAGCATTTGTATAACGAGATCCGTGCCAAAGCTCTGTGCTGTTCGATTGCTGAGGCCTCGGTGGAGGAAATTGACAGTCTGAATATTTTGAATGCCACCCTTCTTGCGATGCGTCGGGCGGTAGAGGGGTTACGCCTAAAGCCTCACAAAGTGTTGGTGGATGGCAACCGTCTACCTGTGCTCGATGTGTTGGCCGAAGCCATTGTCAAAGGCGACAGCAAGGTACCCGCCATTTCTGCGGCATCTATCTTGGCCAAGGTACACCGTGACCGCTGGTGCCTGCAATTGCATGATCAATATCCAGAGTACGGTTTTGACCGTCACAAGGGGTACGGCACCGAAGCACATTTGCAGGCTTTGCGTACCCATGGGGCCACGCCCTTACACCGTCAAAGTTTTGCACCCGTTGCCGAGGTGCTTCGATGAACGTGATTACTTCGCGTGACAACCCCTTGGTCAAAGAGCTGCGTCGCCTGTCGCAAGACAGCACGGCCTACCGCAAGCTCGGTCGTGTTTGGTTGGAAGGCGACCACCTGTGTCGTGCGGCGTTGGCACGTGGCGTTCGGCCTGAGCATGCCGTGTTTGCACAATCGCAATGGGACATCGCTCCGCGCGACTGGACCGAAGCTGCACCCCGCAACACGGTGTTGCCCGATGCCCTGTTTGCCGAGGTGAGTGGACTCGAATCCCCCGCGCGGATGGGGTTTGTGATGACGGTACCAGTGGGACCCGACATCTTGCGTCACACCCCCACCGTGGTGCTGGATCGGGTGCAAGACGCTGGCAATGTTGGCTCAATTTTGCGCAGCGCGTCCGCCTTTGGTTTTGGCCAGGTCTTGGCCATCAAAGGTGCTGCTGCCCTGTGGTCTCCCAAAGTCTTGCGTGCTGGCATGGGCGCGCATTTTGGTTTGCATTTGGTGGAGGGCCTCGAGCCTTCGGCGTTGGACGCACTGGAGATGCCTTGGGTGGCCACCAGTTCGCACCAAGGCCCATTCCTGCACCAGTTGCTCGCTCAGCAGGCGTTGCCCATGCCGTGCGCCTGGCTGATGGGGCATGAGGGGCAGGGCGTTTCACCTCAGCTGGCCGTCCAGGCGGCATTGTCGGTGCGTATCGCGCAACCCGGTGGCGAAGAGTCATTGAATGTGGCCGCTGCCGCCGCGATTTGTTTGCACGCCAGTGCCACCTGTCGAGTGACATGACGCAAGGGTAAACGAGTGCCTCGGATATAATGAGAGGCTTTCCCGCATCAACCTGTACGCCCCAGCTCAACCAAGGCCCATTCCTCGAACAAGCAGCCAAAAAGAGACCCGTTCTCTTGTGAGCGCTGAGGCGTACCCGAACTACTCCGGAGAACCCAGTGCTTTTGTCTCTTCAGGGAACTTTCCCGCCCGCCATCTTGGCGCTTGCAGACGGCACGGTCTTTATCGGCAACTCGATTGGAGCCCCTGGTTCTAATGTTGGTGAAGTGGTGTTCAATACATCGCTCACTGGCTACCAAGAAATTCTGACCGACCCCAGCTACTGCCAGCAGATCGTCACCCTGACGTATCCACACATTGGCAACTATGGTGTCAACGTCGAAGACATCGAGGCTGACATAGTCCATGCTGCTGGCTTGATCATCAAAGACCTTCCTTTGGTGGCCAGCAACTTTCGATCACACCAAACCTTGTCGGCTTATCTGAACGACAGCGACACGGTGGCGATTGCCAACATTGATACCCGTCAATTGACGCGCATCTTGCGTACCAAAGGGGCGCAAAACGGTGCGATCCTGGCCCTGGCGCCAGGTCAGCAAGTCAGCCAAGCGCTGAAAGAACAAGCCATTGCCGCCGCCCAAGGGGCACCCAGTATGGCCGGTCTCGATTTGGCACAACAAGTCACCGTGGCCGCGACCTATGCCTGGACGCAAACCGAGTGGGCGCTTGGCAAGGGGTATGGCGAACAATCTGCGCCTAAGTTTCACGTCGTGGCGTACGACTTTGGCGTGAAGAAAAATATTTTGCGCATGTTGGCTGAGCGCGGTTGCAAAGTGACCGTGGTGCCCGCCAAAACTTCGGCAGCCGAAGTGCTCAAACACCAGCCGGATGGGATCTTTTTATCCAACGGTCCGGGGGATCCGCAACCGTGCGACTACGCCATTGCTGCTGCAGCCGAGTTGATTGAAACAGGTATCCCGACTTTTGGTATTTGTTTGGGTCATCAAATCATGGCCTTGGCCAGTGGTGCCAAAACCTTCAAGATGAAATTTGGACATCACGGCGCCAACCATCCGGTCAAGGACCTTGACAGCGGTCGCGTGTCGATCACCAGCCAAAACCACGGTTTCGCGGTGGATGAAAAAACATTGCCAGTCAATCTGCGAGCCACTCACGTGTCTTTGTTTGATGGCACCTTACAAGGATTGGCCCGCACCGACAAACCCGCATTTTGTTTCCAGGGACACCCCGAGGCATCACCAGGTCCTCATGACATCACCTATCTTTTCGACCGCTTCATCAATTTGATGGAGAAAAAATAAATGCCTAAGCGCACCGACTTAAAAAGCATCCTCATCATTGGCGCTGGCCCCATCATCATTGGGCAGGCGTGTGAATTTGACTACTCTGGTGTGCAGGCTTGCAAAGCCTTGCGTGAAGAGGGATACAAAGTCATTTTGATCAACAGCAATCCCGCCACGATCATGACCGACCCCGCCACGGCAGACGTCACGTACATCGAGCCCATCACCTGGCAAACGGTTGAAAAAATCATTGCCAAAGAGCGTCCAGACGCTATCTTGCCCACCATGGGCGGGCAGACTGCTTTGAACTGTGCTTTGGATTTGTGGCACCACGGTGTGCTTGATAAATACAAAGTTGAATTGATCGGTGCCACACCCGAGGCGATTGACAAAGCGGAAGACCGCTTGAAGTTCAAAGATGCCATGACCAAAATTGGTCTTGGCTCAGCACGTTCTGGCATTGCCCACAGCATGGACGAGGCTTGGGAAGTTCAGCGACAAGTGAACTTTCCAACAGTGATTCGCCCAAGTTTCACCCTAGGAGGCACCGGTGGTGGCATTGCCTACAACCCGGAAGAGTTCGAGGTCATCTGCAAGCGGGGCTTGGAAGCCTCACCCACCAATGAATTATTGATTGAAGAGTCGCTGCTGGGGTGGAAAGAGTACGAGATGGAAGTGGTGCGCGACAAAGCGGACAACTGCATCATCATTTGCTCGATCGAGAACTTGGATCCCATGGGGGTGCACACCGGTGACTCGATCACCGTGGCACCAGCCCAAACCTTGACCGACAAGGAATACCAAATCATGCGCAACGCCTCGTTGGCCGTGTTGCGTGAAATTGGTGTGGACACGGGGGGCTCGAATGTGCAGTTCTCCATCAATCCCAAAGACGGTCGCATGGTGGTGATTGAGATGAACCCGCGTGTGTCGCGTTCTTCTGCTTTGGCGTCCAAGGCCACGGGCTTTCCAATTGCCAAGGTAGCGGCCAAGTTGGCCGTGGGTTACACGCTCGATGAGTTGCGCAACGAAATCACCGGTGGTGCTACGCCCGCGAGCTTTGAGCCCAGCATTGATTACGTGGTCACCAAAATTCCACGTTTTGCCTTTGAAAAATTTCCCACAGCCGACAGCCGCTTGACCACCCAGATGAAATCGGTGGGCGAAGTCATGGCCATGGGCCGTACCTTCCAAGAGTCGTTCCAAAAAGCCCTGCGCGGCTTGGAGGTTGGCGTGGACGGGATGAACGAGAAGACCCAAGACCGCGAAGTGCTTGAAAAAGAGCTGGGTGAGCCCGGCCCTGAGCGCATTTGGTATGTGGGCGATGCGTTCGCCCAAGGCCTGAGCGTCGATGAGGTGTTTGAGCTGACCAAAATTGACCGCTGGTTCTTGGTGCAAATCGAAGAGATCGTGAAAATTGAGTTGGAACTCGAAACCACGACGCTGGATGCCATCACAGCTGACGAGTTGCGCGCCTTGAAGAAAAAAGGCTTTTCCGACCGTCGCTTGGCCAAGCTGCTCAAAACCACCGAACATGTGGTGCGCGCCAAGCGCCATGCTTTGAATGTGCGCCCTGTCTACAAACGCGTGGATACCTGTGCCGCAGAGTTTTCCACCGATACCGCCTACATGTACTCCAGCTACGAAGGCAATGGAGACGGCGAGTGCGAGGCTGAGCCGACACAGAACAAGAAGATCATGGTGTTGGGCGGTGGCCCCAACCGCATTGGTCAAGGCATTGAGTTTGATTACTGCTGCGTCCATGCCGCACTTGCCATGCGCGAAGACGGCTACGAAACCATCATGGTCAACTGCAACCCTGAAACTGTGTCGACCGACTACGACACGTCGGATCGTCTGTATTTCGAGCCTTTGACACTGGAAGACGTGTTGGAGATCGTGGACAAAGAAAAGCCCACCGGGGTGATTGTTCAGTATGGTGGCCAAACTCCTTTGAAACTGGCCTTAGGCCTTGAGGCCGCTGGTGTTCCCATCATTGGCACCAGTCCGGATATGATTGACGCGGCCGAAGACCGCGAACGTTTTCAGAAGTTGTTGCAAGAGCTGGGACTGCGCCAGCCTCCCAACGCCACCGCACGCACCGAGCCAGAAGCATTGGAGAAAGCGGCTGCCTTGGGCTATCCCCTGGTGGTGCGTCCCAGTTATGTGCTGGGTGGACGCGCCATGGAAATCGTGCACGAGCAACGCGACTTGGAGCGTTACATGCGCGAAGCCGTCAAAGTGAGCCACGATTCACCGGTGTTGTTAGATCGCTTTTTGAACGATGCCATCGAGTGTGATGTGGACTGTCTGCGTGATCCAGAAGGCAAAACATTCATCGGTGGCGTGATGGAGCACATCGAACAAGCTGGCGTGCACAGTGGTGACTCGGCTTGCTCGTTGCCACCGTACTCGCTGTCTGCAGAGACCGTGAACGAACTCAAGCGTCAATCTGCCGCCATGGCCGGTGCCTTGAACGTGGTGGGCTTGATGAACGTTCAGTTCGCCATTCAGCACGTGGATGGCAAAGACGTGATTTATGTGTTGGAAGTCAACCCACGCGCTTCACGCACGGTGCCCTACGTATCCAAGGCCACAGGCATTCAGCTGGCCAAAGTGGCTGCGCGTTGCATGGCCGGTCAGACACTGGCCTCGCAAGGCATTCTTCATGAAGTGACGCCACCTTATTTCAGCGTCAAAGAGGCGGTGTTCCCGTTCGTCAAGTTCCCTGGCGTCGACACCATCCTTGGCCCTGAGATGAAGTCCACGGGTGAAGTGATGGGGGTTGGAAAAACCTTTGGCGAAGCTTTTGTCAAAAGCCAGTTGGGCGCTGGCACCAAGTTGCCTCGCTCACACCAAGCCGATGGCTCGTCTTCGGGCAAAGTGTTCATTTCGGTCAAAAACAACGACAAGGTGCGAGCTATTGAAGTAGCTCGTCAACTGGTCGCCCAAGGCTTTGAGTTGATCGCCACCAAAGGTACTGCTTTGGCCATCACCACAGCGGGTGTCGCCTGTGCCAATGTGAACAAGGTGACCGAAGGTCGTCCTCACATCGTAGATATGATAAAGAATAATGAGATTGCCTTGGTGATCAACACCGTTGAAGAACGCCGCAACGCGATTGCGGACTCGCGTCACATTCGTACCTCTGCCTTGCTCAACCGTGTCACCACTTTCACCACCATCGCAGGGGCTGAAGCGGCAGTGGAAGGCATGAAGTACATGGACCAACTCGATGTGATTTCTGTGCAAGAGATGCACGCTCAGTTGACTGCTTAAGAAAGCCACCAACACATGACCACCATTCCTATCACCAAGCGCGGAGCCGAAAAACTCAAAGAAGAGCTGCATAAGCTCAAAACCGTGGAGCGTCCCTCTGTCATCAATGCGATTGCTGAAGCACGTGCCCAAGGTGACTTGAGTGAAAACGCCGAGTACGACGCGGCCAAGGACCGTCAAGGTTTCATCGAAGGACGCATTCAAGAAATTGAAGGCAAGTTATCAGCTGCACAAATCATCGATCCGTCGGAGGTAGATGCCGGCGGTCGCGTTGTATTCGGTGCGACTGTTGAGTTAGAGGATGAAGACACAGGCGACGCTGTAACCTACCAAATCGTAGGCGAAGACGAAGCTGATTTGAAATTGGGATTGATCAACATCAGCAGTCCGATTGCCCGCGCCTTGATTGGCAAGGAGGAGGGCGATGTGGCTGAGGTCCAGGCCCCAGGTGGCGTTAAACACTACGAAATTGTGGCGGTGGCTTACCGCTGATCACCCCGTGACGCGGTTGCAAATTTATTTGGCAGCGCTGTGGTGGGGCAGCATGACGACCATCGGCTTGCTGGTGGTGCCCTTGTTGTTCGTGTATTTGGAATCCCCGGCTATGGCGGGGCAAATGGCTGCGAAGTTGTTTGCAGCGCAAACCTGGTTGTCCTTGCTGTGTTGTCTGCTGCTGCTGTTGGCGGCGCAACGGCAAGCCCGCGCACAAGGATTGACACAGTCGCCTTCTCCTTGGTTGCTAGGCGGGGTGTTGATGGCTCTACTGCTAGAGTTTTCGGTGGCACCTCACATCGTGGCACGTGACAACCTAATGCTTTGGCACAACCTCGGCACCGCTCTGTACCTAGGGCAGTGCTTATGTGCTGGGAAAGTGCTGTGGGACACTCAACCGCCAGCTGCTTGAGCTGGCCTGAATACGGACCGATCAGCCCAGCGTGCGTTTTTTGACCGATGTTTTCTTCGGCTTGGCGCGTTTGACTTGACCGCCAGAGGTCAGTCGTTGGTTGCCCAACACGCGCAACATTTTGACCTCGGGACGCTGGCCACCCCGTTTGCTGTACTTAAGCACTTTGACATCGCGTGGGCCTGGCAGACGATCTTCGTCTACTTCGCGGACTTTTTCCGGTTGTGGGCGCCACAGCACCAGCAACTTACCAATGTGTTGAATCGGTGCTGCATGAAGTTGGTCTGCCAAGGCGGCAAACATCTCTTCGCGCGCGGCGCGGTCATCGCCTAAGACGCGAATTTTGATCAGGCCGTGGGCGCTGAGCGCCATCTCGGCTTCTTTGAGGACGGCAGGCGTCAAACCATCGTTGCCAATCATCACGACAGGGTCGAGGTGGTGGGCTTCTGAACGGTGGATTTTGCGTTGTGCAGGTGTGAGTTGTATGGCGGGCATGGGGTTATTATCCCCGCTCGTTCAAAGGTATGAATTGAAAGTTAAAACTAAAAGCAAAAAGGTCAACAAGTCATGGCTCAACGACCATGTCAACGACCCTTACGTCAAGATGGCGAAGAAGGATGGCTACCGCGCGCGCGCTGCATTTAAGTTGAAAGAAATTGACGAGCAACTGGGATTGATCAAGCCAGGAAATTTGGTGGTTGATTTGGGATCTACTCCTGGCGCTTGGAGCCAATATGTGCGTCGTCGTTTGTCGCCTAATGGTGCCGCGGTTGGAACTTTGAATGGCACCATCATCGCTTTGGATATTTTGCCGATGGAGCCCGTGGAAGGCGTTCAATTTTTGAACGGTGATTTTCGTGAGCCTGAGATATTGGCACAGTTAGAAGCCGCCTTGCAAGGTCGCCAGGCCGATGTGGTGGTGTCTGACATGGCGCCTAACTTGTCTGGTATTGAGTCTGCAGACGCTGCCCGAATTGCCCATTTGGTTGAGTTAGCTGTTGACTTTTCACAATCCCATTTGAAAGAAGAAGGGGCTTTGGTTGTTAAGCTATTTCACGGTTCGGGCTACAGTCAATTGACTCAATTATTCAAAGATACTTTTCATGCAGTCAAACCTATCAAGCCCAAGGCCAGTAGGGATAAATCAAGTGAAACCTTTTTAGTTGGTATTGGTCTGAAGCGACGTAACGTTGTAAATCCTTAACGACACAAGGCTGAATCTAGCGAATAAAGCAATAGCGTGTCTTGAAAGGCCTAAAATGGGTCACATCTAGGTACGACCCGTACTCTCTTTCTATTCGGAGCCCACATTGAACAATCAATGGTTCTCAAAAGTCGCTGTTTGGTTGGTGATCGCCTTGGTGCTGTTCACCGTGTTCAAACAATTTGAAACACGACCCGGCGCCGGCTCTGGCTACTTGGGCTATTCGGACTTCCTCGAGGAAGTCCGTGCCAAGCGGATAAAAACCGCCACCATTCAAGAAGGTCAGGGCGGCACCGAAATCGTCGCAGTCACCAACGATGAGCGAAAAATTCGCACGACAGCCACTTATCTGGACCGAGGTTTGGTGGGTGACTTGATTGCCAATGGCGTCAAGTTTGACGTTAAACCCCGCGAAGAAGGCTCTTTGCTCATGACCTTGTTGGTCAGTTGGGGCCCCATGTTGCTATTGATTGGCGTTTGGGTTTACTTTATGCGCCAAATGCAAGGTGGTGGCAAAGGTGGAGCGTTTAGCTTTGGCAAAAGCAAAGCGCGCATGCTTGACGAGAATAACAACACCGTGACCTTTGCCGATGTGGCCGGTTGCGATGAAGCCAAAGAAGAAGTCAAAGAAGTGGTCGACTTCCTCAAAGACCCGCAAAAATTCCAAAAGCTTGGGGGACGAATTCCTCGTGGCTTATTGCTAGTCGGGCCTCCAGGCACAGGTAAAACCTTGCTGGCCAAAGGCATCGCTGGCGAAGCCAAGGTGCCGTTTTTCAGTATTTCAGGCTCTGACTTTGTGGAGATGTTCGTTGGTGTCGGTGCAGCCCGTGTGCGCGACATGTTTGAGAACGCCAAGAAAAATGCACCTTGCATCATCTTCATCGATGAGATCGACGCAGTAGGTCGTCAACGTGGCGCAGGTTTGGGTGGCGGCAATGACGAACGCGAACAAACCCTGAACCAAATGCTGGTGGAGATGGATGGTTTCGAAACCAACCTCGGCGTGATCGTGGTCGCTGCCACCAACCGCCCAGATATTTTGGATGCCGCCTTGTTGCGACCAGGTCGATTCGATCGCCAAGTTTACGTGACGCTTCCTGACATTCGCGGACGCGAACAAATCTTGAATGTACACATGCGTAAAGTTCCCTTGGGCCAAGATGTCAACGCCAGTGTGATCGCACGTGGTACACCCGGTATGAGTGGCGCTGACTTGGCTAACCTTTGTAACGAAGCCGCCTTGATGGCTGCACGTCGAAATGCACGTGTTGTCGAGATGGTCGACTTTGAAAAAGCCAAAGACAAAATCTTGATGGGTCCAGAGCGCAAAAGCATGGTTATGCCCGAAGAAGAGCGTCGCAACACGGCTTATCACGAGTCCGGCCATGCCTTGATTGGCAAACTATTGCCCAAGTGTGACCCAGTACACAAAGTGACCATCATTCCACGAGGCCGTGCCTTGGGCGTAACCATGAGCTTGCCAGCTCAAGACCGCTATAGCTACGACCGCGAATACATGCTGAACCAAATCAGCATGTTGTTCGGTGGACGTATCGCTGAAGAGGTATTCATGCATCAAATGACTACTGGCGCTAGCAATGATTTTGAACGCGCTACTACGATTGCGCGTGACATGGTGATGCGTTATGGCATGACCCAGGCATTGGGTCCAATGGTTTATGCTGAAAATGAAGGCGAAGTTTTCTTGGGTCGATCCGTGACCAAGACCACTAACATGTCAGAAGCTACTATGCAAAAAGTTGACATGGAAGTGCGCAGCATCATCGACGCGCAGTACGCCTTAGCGCGTGGCTTGATTGAAGAGAACGCCGACAAAATGCATGTTATGGCCAAAGCACTGCTGGAATGGGAAACCATTGACACTGAGCAGCTCGATGACATCATGGCTGGCCGTGAGCCTCGTCCCCCTAAAGACTGGACACCTCGTACGCCATCTTCAGGTGGTGGCAGTGGTGGCACGCCAGCTGTTCAACCTGATCCAGCGCCATCGGCTGCGTGATGAATTGCTCAGTCATTGGATGACATCAACCAACGGGGCGTAAGCCCCGTTTTTCATGGGCGCTTTATGTTTTGGCAAACCACACGATTTCGAATTGATTTGAGTCGCCCTCAAGTGATGGGCATCGTCAATGTCACACCAGACTCTTTTTCAGACGGTGGTCACCACCAAACTACCCGGGCTGCTTTGGCTCATGCCGAGAAATTACTCAAAGAGGGTGCACATATATTGGATATTGGTGGCGAGTCGACTAGACCAGGGGCACCCGCCGTTTCTTTTGAGGACGAACTGGCGCGTGTGCTTCCTGTGGTGCGGGAGGCCTTGAAGTGGCATATTCCTCTCTCGGTAGACACTTACAAACCACAGGTTATGCAAGCCGTTTTGGATGCCGGGGTCGATATCGTCAATGACATCTGGGCTTTGCGTCAACCGCAAGCTCAGGTCTTGGTGTCAGCACACCCGAGTTGTGGTGTATGCCTCATGCATATGGCGGGGGAACCACGCACCATGCAATTGCGTCCGATGGAAGGCTTGGCCTTGCCTGATGTCAGGGAGTTTTTGAACGACCAGGCGCAGCAGTTGCGTGCTTTGGGCGTGGACGCTGATCGCATCACGCTGGATCCAGGGGTGGGTTTTGGCAAAACAGTACAACAGAATTTTGAATTGCTCTCTGGCCATGCCGAGTTGCTGTCTTTGGGTTATCCCTTGCTGGTGGGGTGGTCGCGCAAGTCCTCGCTCGGAGCCGTGACTGGTTGCCAAGTCGGTGAACGTCTGGTGCCAAGCGTGGCAGCTGCTCTATTGGCGGTTGATCGCGGTGCACGCATTGTGCGTGTTCACGACGTGTTGCATACGGTGCATGCCTTGAAAGTCTGGGAGTCAGCCACTCTTTGAGACAATATCTCCATCACTCTTCAAAAAAACAGTATGACCCGTAAATACTTTGGCACCGATGGCATTCGCGGCACCGTGGGACAAGCTCCCATCACACCTGATTTTGTGTTGCGTTTGGCCCATGCCGTGGGGCGCGTGCTCAAGCAGACTGAGAACAACCCCACAGTGCTGATTGGCAAAGACACCCGGATTTCAGGTTACATGTTGGAGTCTGCCCTTGAGTCAGGCTTTAATTCCGCTGGCGTGCACGTGGTCTTGCTTGGCCCTTTGCCCACCCCGGGCGTAGCCTATCTCACACGCGCACAGCGTGCGAGCTTGGGCGTGGTCATCAGTGCCAGCCATAACCCTTTTGCTGACAACGGCATCAAGTTTTTCAGTGCCCAAGGTAGCAAACTCAGCGATAGATGGGAGCAGGCAGTTGAAGCCGCGCTAGAGGAGCCGCCGGTTTGGGTGGACTCCGCGAGCCTTGGTAAAACAAGACGCCTAGACGACGCCGCTGGCCGTTACATCGAGTTTTGCAAAAGCACCTTTGCCAACGATTTAACCCTCAAGGGGCTGAAAATTGTGGTCGATGCCGCGCACGGCGCCGCTTACCATATTGCACCTAAAGTGTTTCATGAGCTAGGTGCGGAGGTGATCGCAATTGGTTGTAGTCCCGATGGCCTCAATATCAACCATGAGGTGGGTGCCACTCATCCTGAGGCCTTGGTTCGTGCGGTTAAAGCGAACCATGCAGACTTTGGTGTCGCTCTCGATGGCGACGCCGACCGACTGCAAATCGTGGACGATCGTGGGCGCTTATACAACGGGGACGAGTTGCTTTATCTCATGGCAGATGACCGCTTGGCGAGAGACGAGGTGTTACCGGGCGTGGTGGGAACACTCATGACCAATATGGCAGTTGAAGTGGCTTTGACCCGCCGTGGCGTGCAATTTGTTCGCGCCAAGGTCGGCGATCGTTATGTACTGGAAGAGCTTGAAAAACACCAATGGAACTTGGGCGGTGAGGGCTCGGGCCACTTGTTAGCGCTGGACAAGCACACCACGGGTGACGGCTTGGTCAGCGCATTGCAGGTGCTGCAAACTTGCGTGCGCAGTGGCCGCACCATGGCCGATTTACTTAAAGAGGTTAGCCTGTTTCCGCAAACGCTTGTCAATGTGCGCCTGCGCCCTGGGCAAGATTGGCAAGCAAACACCCAAATGCAAGAAGAAACCGAAAAAGTTCGTGCCGAGTTGGGTCAGAGTGGGCGCGTGTTGATTCGGGCCAGTGGCACCGAACCTCTTGTGCGAGTAATGGTGGAAGCGCAAGATGCCACCCAGGCCCAGCGTTGCGCGCAGCGCATCGCAGATACTTTACTTGCTTAATCATGTTCAAGCGCTGCACAGGCTTGGCAATGCTGTGCGTGCTGGGGTGCAGTAATACACATGCAGAGGATCCTTCGTACAAGTTCACCACTGGTGTATACGCTTTGTCTGGTAGTGGTTTGCCTAATAGCCACGGGCTCGACATCAATGTTCGGCAAAATTCGCAGATAGGCAACATCTGGGTAGCTTGGTACCGTTCGCCAGAGCAGAAAGTGTCTCAAGCTCGCATGGGCTGGGACAAAAGCTTTGAGATGTCTCGTTGGCGCGTCATGCCTTCGGTCCAAACCGCTTCCAGCGGCTTCTGGGGGGGCAGTTTGTCGGTTGAAACAGGCGACACCTTATTTGCGGGGTTAGGCTTGGGACGCACCAATCTTCACCCCTATGTCAACCTCAACTTTGATCCTAACGATGCTTGGATGGCCTCAGTGGGCTACCGTTGGTCGTCCTTGCAATCGTTGTCTGTGCAAGTGGTACGAGACAATCGTCAAAACCCTGATCAACAACATCTACACTTGTTATATCGAACTCCGATGCCTGATGGTCACCGCTTGACGCTCGATGTGCTGTTCAAAAGTGGTCTGGTCGAAGACCGTATGGTGCAGCGCACAGGCATGAGTGTGACGTATGACTTCGCACAGTTTTTCACCCGAATAGCCTTTGACCCGGTCATCAACTTTACGCCACAAAACATGTGGCGTTTGTCGATAGGCCGTCGTTATTGATTAAATTATTTACTATAGTTAATATTTTTATATTAATTAGGATATTTCAAACCATATTTTTGTCATCATTACGTCATAAATATTCGATAAATTATTGCTGTTCTCACAAATTGAAAGAATGACATGAACACGAAACGTACATTTTTGAAATCTGTAGCGGTTGCAGCAATGACAACTCTGTCCATGGCTTCAGCCTTTGCTGCTGACATCACTGGGGCAGGTGCGACTTTCCCGTTTCCTATCTATGCCAAATGGGCCGAAGGCTACAAAGCTGCGACTGGTAATGGTCTGAATTACCAATCTATTGGATCTTCTGGCGGTATTCGTCAAATCAAAGCAAAGACGGTAACCTTTGGTGCAACCGATGCTCCTTTGTCTGGAGAAGATCTCGATAAGGACGGCTTGGTGCAATTTCCCGCCATCATTGGCGGTACCGTGCCAGTTTTGAACTTGGATGGTTTCAAGCCAGGAGAATTGCGCATAACAGGTGCTGTTTTGGCAGAGATGTTCATGGGAAAAATTGGCAATTGGAACGACGCCAAGATTGCAGCATTGAACCCAGGCAAGAAATTACCAGACCAAGCTATCACGGTGGTTCATCGCGCCGATGGTTCAGGCACCACATTTAATTTCACAGATTATCTCAGTGCGGTCAGCAAAGATTGGTCGTCCACTGTCGGCAAGGGCGCAGCAGTTAAGTGGCCAGCAGCTTCTTCAGTCGGTGGCAAAGGCAACGAAGGTGTAGCAGCAAACGTCAACCGTGTAAAAGGTTCTTTGGGTTATGTTGAATACGCCTATGTGAAAAAGAACAATATGACCTTTATGCAGATGCAAAACGCAGATGGCAAATATGTAGCGCCAGACGATCTGACTTTTTCGGCTGCTGCTGCAGGTGCTGACTGGATGAGCGTGCCTGGAATGGGTGTTTCAATGGTCAACGCAAAAGGAGCCAACAGCTGGCCAATCAGCACGGCTTCTTTTATTTTGATGTACAAGCAACCTGCTGACAAAGTTGCCTCTGCTGAAGCAATAAAGTTCTTCGATTGGGCTTTTGCCAACGGTAAAAAAATGGCCGAAGATCTAGACTACGTGGCGCTCCCTGATAGTTTGACTTCGCAGATTCGTGCGAAGGTGTGGACACAAATTCAAAAGTAATTTGAATTGAGCTAAAAAATTCGTCGGCCTTTTTTCAAGTGCCGACGTTTTTTTTGGTTTTTGAAAAAGAAAGTTTTTTATGAGTCTAGGGTCTGTCATGAGCTCACATAATTTATTGAAAGACGAAGAGGTTCAGTCCGTCAGCGCTGACATGGTGACGGTTGCGAACAGGCAGCGGACACAAGACTTTTTCTTTCACCGCATCACACAAGCTTTTTCTTTACTCGTTTTGGCTGCTTTATTGGGCATCATCATTTCTTTGTTCGTTAATGCTTGGCCAACTTTTCAGAAATTTGGGTTTGAGTTTTTGTGGCACGTCGAATGGGACATCATCAATCAAGATTTTGGTGCTGCTATTGCGATCGTAGGAACGCTGGCTAGCGCAGGTATTGCGCTCTTGTTGGCAGTGCCTTTGGCCTTTGGTGTGGCAGTGTTTCTCACAGAAACTTGTCCTGTGTGGTTACGTCGACCTCTTGGAACATCGATTGAATTATTGGCGGCTGTGCCGTCCATCATTTACGGTATGTTCGGCTTGTTTGTTTTTGCGCCTTTGTTTGCAGACTACTGCCAGGTTCCTCTTCAAAAGCTTCTGGGTGGAATGCCCTTGATCGGATTTTTGTTTGGTGGTGCTACCAATGGCATGGGTATTTTGGCTGCTGGCATCGTATTGGCTTTTATGGTCTTGCCTTTTGTCGCAGCCGTGATGCGTGACGTTTTTGAAATCACGCCACCTATCCTCCGTGAATCTGCTTATGGTTTAGGTTGCACCACGTGGGAAGTGGTGCGCCAAGTGGTCTTGCCTTATACCCAAAAAGGCGTGATCGGCGGGATCATGTTGGGCCTGGGGCGTGCATTAGGCGAAACCATGGCTGTGACGTTTGTGATTGGCAACGCCAATCGAATGCCAACTTCTTTGTTTTCACCCGGCACATCGATAGCCTCTGTTTTAGCCAACGAGTTTGGTGAGGCTGAGGCTTTGCACTTTTCTACTTTATTTGCTTTGGGATTCTTGCTTTTTGTCATCACCTTTGTGGTGCTAGCTATGGCCAAGATGATGATCATGCGTGCTGAAAAAGCAAAAGGCAACTAAGAGGTTTTTATGGAAATGAACAATCAACTCTATACAAAGCGTCGAATCACCAGTTTGCTGGGTTTGGCATTTTCCATGACGGCTATGGCTATTGGTTTGGCCGTATTGCTCTGGATACTTTACGTCTTGTTTGCCAACGGGCTGTCAGCCTTGGACGGTAACTTGCTAGTTAGTGACACACCTGCACCCGGCACAGAGGGTGGTGGATTGCGAAATGCAATTGTGGGTAGCTTGATGATTGTGGGCTTGACCGTGTTGGTTTCTACGCCGATAGGTATCTTGGCAGGTATTTATCTCACCGAGTATGGCGATGAAAGTAAAACCGCAGAGTTGACGCGTTTTGTGACCGACATCATGCTGTCAGCTCCCTCTATTGTTCTGGGTTTGTTTGTTTATGCGATCGCTGTTGCCACGGTGGGTAACTTTTCAGGTTATGCCGGAAGCTTGGCCCTGTCGCTCATTGCTGTTCCAGTCATCATGCGCACTACCGAAAACATGTTGCGCTTGGTCCCCGGCAGTTTACGCGAAGCTGCCTTTGCTCTGGGGGCGCCACGTTGGAAAGTGTCAACCTTCATCACATTACGCGCAGCTAAAAGCGGTGTGATGACAGGTTTGTTGTTGGCTGTTGCACGAATCAGCGGCGAAACCGCCCCTTTGTTGTTCACTGCTTTGAACAATCAATTTTTCAGTACCAACATGGGCGCACCCATGGCGAACTTACCCGTCGTTATTTTTCAGTTTGCCATGAGTCCTTATGACAACTGGGTGCGTTTAGCTTGGGCTGGTGCTTTGTTGATCACTTTGGCAGTGCTTGTGCTGAATGTGTTAGCGCGAGTCTTCTTTCGTGAAAAAGTCAGCGCTTAATTTAAATTAGGAATACACAAATGTCTGAAATCCATACAGCAGCAAAAAACGCCATTGAAGTTCGTGATCTGAATTTCTTTTACGGCAAGTTTCAAGGCCTGCGTAATGTCACCATGGACATAGCAGAGCGTAAAGTCACCGCTTTCATCGGGCCATCTGGCTGTGGTAAGTCAACCTTGTTGCGCACTTTAAACCGGATGTATAGCCTATATCCAGGACAACGTGCTGAAGGTCAGATCAACTTTTATGGCCAAAATATTTTGGATCCAAAGCAAGATTTGAATTTGCTGCGTGCCCGAATTGGTATGGTTTTTCAAAAGCCAACCCCGTTTCCCATGACGATTTACGACAACATTGCATTTGGTGTGCGCTTGTATGAAAGCCTCAGTAAAACTGAAATGGACGAACGAGTTGAATGGGCCTTAAGCAAAGCTGCTTTATGGACAGAAGTCAAGGATAAGCTGGGTCAAAATGGTTTGTCTCTATCTGGTGGCCAACAGCAGCGTTTGTGTATTGCACGCAGCGTCGCAGTCAAACCATCCGTACTGTTGCTAGATGAGCCTACCTCCGCACTCGACCCCATTTCTACAGGAAAAGTAGAGGAGTTGGTGCATGAGTTAAAGGCCGACTACAGCATTGCCATTGTGACTCACAACATGCAACAAGCTGCGCGTTGTAGCGATTACACCGCCTACATGTATTTAGGCGAATTAGTAGAGTTTGGAGAGACGGAACAAATTTTCTTCAAGCCTAACAAAACAGCTACAGAAGACTACATCACAGGCCGCTTCGGCTAATTGGAGAACAACATGCCAGATAAACACCTATCCTCACAGTTTGATACCGACCTCAATAACATTTCTTCTCACGTGATGGCTTTGGGTGGATTGGTTGAGTCGCAAATTCGTCAAGCAATTTTCGCCTTGTCCCAATTCAGCCCTGAAGCGGCAGATGATGTTTTGGTCACCGAAAACAAAGTTAATAGCTTAGAAGTCGAAATTGACCGAGAAATCGCTTCTGTGATTGGTCGCCGTCAACCTACGGCAAGAGATTTGCGGTTGCTGATGGCTATGTCAAAAACAACGGCTAACCTTGAGCGCGTAGGTGATGAGGCCGCCAAAATTGCTCGTATGGTGAAATCCATCATTGAGAGCGCCGCTCCTCGTTCATTACCCTCCTCAGAGTTACGTGTCTCTGCAGAGATGGCTTCAGGGCTTTTGCGTAAGGCTCTTGATGCATTTGCTCGCTTAGATATCCCAATGGCCGTTAGCATATTGCGCGAAGACAACGAAATCGACAAGGAATTCGATGGCTTTGTAAGAAAACTCATCACCTACATGATGGAAGACCCCCGCACGATTTCTGCTAGTTTAGACTTGCTGTTCATTGCTAAAGCAATCGAGCGTATTGGCGACCATGCTAAAAATATTGCTGAATTCATCATCTATATCGTCAAAGGTGAAGACGTGCGTCACACGCCGTTGGCTGATGTTGAATCCTCTATGGGTTAATTGGGTGATTGCAGCATGAAAATGGCCAGAGTTTTGGTAGTTGAAGATGAGCCAGCTATCGCTGAGCTGATTGCTGTGAATTTGCGCCACAACGGAATGTTAGCTGTGCTGGCGGCCGACGGTGATGCAGCTCAGCATGCCATTGATGACGTACTTCCAGACGTTATCTTGCTTGATTGGATGTTGCCTGGTCAAAGCGGTCTTGTATTGGCCAAGCGCTGGCGTGCTGACCCAAGGACCAAAGTTACACCAATTTTGATGCTGACGGCTCGGGGTGATGAGCCCGACAAAGTGGCTGGTCTTGATGCGGGCGCTGATGACTACATTACCAAACCGTTTTCGACTCAAGAGTTGTTGGCACGTATTCGCGCAGTTTTACGTCGACGTGCGCCTGAGCAAGCTAGCGATTTGGTGACGCTTGGAAATTTGCAATTAGATGGTGCAACACACCGGGTGAATTACCAAGATCAAACACTCAAGTTGGGACCAACGGAATTCAAACTGTTGAACTATCTGATGCATCATGCAGAACGTGTTCACAGTCGCAGCCAGCTACTTGACCGTGTTTGGGGTGACCATGTGTTCATAGAAGAGCGAACGGTCGATGTCCATGTCAAACGCTTGCGCGAGGCGTTGGGAGAGGCTGGATCCATGGTGGAAACTGTGCGTGGCGTAGGATACAGAATCACTGCCAAGACCTGAAGGGTCTTTCAAGGGGTTTTTGTGTTCTGGCGTTTCTTCAGTCTTCTGTCTCTTCTCTCATTCGGTGCAGCTCTGGGTTATTTCTGGGGTGGAGCGAAATCGGCAATTACCGCTTGGGCTTCTTTGCTCAGTGGCTCATTACTAGCGGGTTTGTTGTGGTGGGTGCTCGACGCTTTGCGAGGTTTTCGTGTGGTGTCTTGGTTGCGTCAAGGTGACTTGAGCTTGGCGCCTCAAACCATTGGCTTGTGGGGTGAGGTGGTTGACCGCACGCGACGCTTGCTTCGTGATCGTGAGCGTGCGCTGTTGCTGAGCGACCAACGTTTGAATGACTTTTTGTTAGCCATCCAAGCCTCTCCTAATGGTGTCATGCTGTTGGACGATCAAAGCCAGATCGAATGGTGTAACCAAACTGCTGCTAAACAATTGGGTATCAATATCGAGCGTGATTTGATGCAACGAATTGGCAATTTGGTCCGCGACCCTACGTTCACTGCGTATATGAATGCCTCCGAAACTATGGATGCGGTGGTGATTGCTGGACGTGATGACCGAGAAGGGCATCCTGTGCGAATTTCACTACAACGCCATCGATATGGTGAAGGTAAGCAGCTTTTGATCACGCGTGACGTCACAGCTTTGGAGCAGGCTGAAGCCATGCGTCGTGACTTTGTGGCCAACGTTTCCCATGAAATTCGTACCCCCTTGACGGTCTTATCAGGTTTTGTAGAAACCTTGCAATCTTTGCCTTTGACCCTCGAAGAGCAGCATCGTTATTTAGGTTTAATGTCGACTCAAGCCCATCGAATGCAAAGCTTGGTGGAAGACTTGTTGACCTTGTCTAGACTTGAGGGGAGCCCAAGCCCTGGTTATCAAGCAAGTTTGCCTTTGTCTCAACTCATGGCGGTCTGTCAGCAAGAAGCCCTAGCCTTATCTGCTTTGCTTGATGGAATTGACACGCCACAAAATGTGAAGTTTTCCACAGATAGAAGTTTGTCTCATGCTGTCATTCTTGGCGAGGCGCGTGAACTGCAAAGTGCGCTTTCTAACTTGGTCAGCAATGCGGTGCGATACACCCCAGCAGGAGGGCGCATTGAGGTAACGGCTGAGGTCATTTCCAACGGACACTTGCAGTTGAAAATAAAAGATACAGGACCTGGCATTGCCGCCGAACATTTGCCGCGCCTAACTGAACGTTTTTATCGTGTCGACCGAAGCAGATCGCGTGAATCTGGGGGGACCGGTTTAGGTTTGGCGATTGTGAAGCATGTGATGCAACGCCATGATGGTCAGTTGTCCATTCATAGTGTGCTTGGTCAAGGCTCATGCTTTACCCTGACTCTGCCTACTGCTCGCTGGCGTGAGCACGCTAACTGAAAGATGCTTGTCCGCTCGGTTGATTAAAACTATAGGCCGCCCGCCACAACACGGTCAATAAGACAGCCGCTGTCAAACAAAGTGCGATGCTACTGGTTTGCCAAAAAGAAATTGGCGAACCTTTGACCAAGCCAGAGAATGTTGGGAATTGGAACTCCGAATAGGCCACGGCATAACCACCTGCCAAGCCCAAACCCCACAATACAAATGTGTAGGTCATCAAAGGCAGCACTGTGATGCCATAGCTGCGTAATGTAAAGACGCAAAAGACCTGTACTGAATCAGCCAAGTGGTACAACGCTATCCACATCAACAAGTTACAGGCCAGTGTGGCCACTTGTGGGGACGCCGTGTAGAAAGCGGCTATGGCTTCGCGATGCCAGCCGATCAGGGTGGCCAACAAACACGCCATGCCAATCACCCACACCAGGCCTGCTCGTAATGCTCGACGTGCGCGTTGGACGTCTCCTGCACCCAACCAGAAGCTCACTCGTGCGCTACTGGCAATTGACAACGCAAGCGGCACCATGTAAAGAACTGCGGCCATATTGCTGGCGATTTGGTGGCCTGCGGTGGCCACCACACCCAGACGTGAAATGAATAATGACATCAATGTGAAAGAGGTCACCTCCACCCCAATCGCCAAACCACTGGGCAGTCCCAGTTGAACAAAGCGCTTGAGTTGAGTCCAATCGGGGCGCTCAAGGCTAGACCAGATGCGATAGGGGTGATAGAAATCTTGCGTTTTGAGCAGCCACAGAGCTAAGCCCAGCATCAGGTAATTGACCAACAGGGTGGCCCAGGCACAACCCGCCAAGCCCATGGGTTCAAGCCAGCCAGGTATACCCATGACCAACAGAATGGAGAGCGGGACTTTGACGAACAACGCACCTACTTGTACCCAGGTGACCAGCTTGGGTTTGCCCAAGCTTTGATTCAGCGTGCCATACATTCGAAACAGCAGTGAAGCGGGCAAGCCCAAAGCCACGATAGACAGGTACTCGCGCACTTCGGCTTGCAGCTCAGCAGGCACCTGTGTCCAATTCAGTATGGGTTCTGGGAAAAGCAAAATCGCCATGCCAACTGCGATGGTGATGACGCAAAGGTAGAGTGCCTGTCGCAGCGACCGTCCGACAGCAGTTTGACGACCTGCGCCATGTAGTTCAGCCCAAATCGGCAACAAGGCTTGCAATATTCCCATGAGTGAAATATGGACTGAGATGTAAGTCGCCGAGCCTACCGACAAAGCTGCTAATGCCGTGTCGGCAAAACGTCCGGCCACCAAGGTATCGGTAATACCAAAGGCTATCACTGCCAATTGCCCAACCAGCACCGTGCTGGCGTGACGCACGATGGTGCTACCTTCGCAGCGACTCATGGCTGACGTTGGCGGTGAAAGAGGATCACGTCTTCGTCGTTGTCAGACGGACGACGTATGGTTTGAATTCGTATCCATTCGCTGAGTTTGACCACCTTCGTCAAGCCAGGGCGCAAATCGTTGTCGACCAGCAGCCACTCGCAACTGGCGTGTTGTGGGCGTGAGCTGCTATCTAGGGGTTTGATCTCAAAGCCACCGTGGTAGCGAAAGGCCGTCATTTGACCCGCATCCAGCCCGTAGGCCATCAGACAGTTCGGCGCCGTGCTGCTGACACGCGCCATCACGGTTTGAATTTGTGCCACCCAGGGTTTGTAGCTGCGGGCAAAGTCAAGCAAGGGCAACCACAAGGTCATCAGCAGCAGCCAGCACAAGGCCGCACCGCCGGCTGGCAACACCACGCTTTTCCACAAGGCATGGCGGTGTTTGCCAACCCGCCACAGCACCAACCAGGCCCAGGCCAGGGTGGCCAAGACGGCCATAACACAGGCCAGCACACCAAAGCTTGGCACAAAGCCAGGTGCCAGGCGTGCCACGTTGGCAGCAGGTTGCGCGGGCCATCCTGTTTGCATGGCAATCCACACCACCCAAATGACCAAGGCACAACCAGAGAAGAACAGCAGTGTGAACCAGTCAATGAATGCGCTCACACTGCGTCGCAAGGTAGGCAAGGCAAACGCGGCCAGGGTGGCCAGAGGGGGGAGTGCCAGCAGCAGCGTGCGGTCCGCAGAAGGCGTGAACAATGCGGTCACCACGGTCAGGGCGGCAAACCACATAGGCTGCACCACATGGCGGCTCCAGTGCAACGACGTCCAATGGCTACGCCAACGCCACAGTGTCCACAAGGCCAGTGGCCAGACAGGCCAGGTGAACCAAGCCAACAAGCGCAACAAACTGCGCCACTCAGACCAGTTGTTGTGCGGGGTTTGCAGACGCCATTGCCAGACGTCCAAAGCACTGGCAATGCATGCCACGGCCAGGCCCATGCCCACCAGCCACACGGCATGACGGCGTCCTGTTGTGGCCGATGTGCTCTCCAGATCCAGCAAGCACAACAGGCCGCTGCCTGCGGCCATCAGCACAGCAAAGCTGGGCGCGCCACTCAAGGAGAGACCTGACAGGCCCAGTCCCAGGGCGACCAAGCTGTAACGCGGGTGGTAGGGCAGGGCGGCCACACCATAAAACGCACAACTGACAAAAGCCAATTGCGCCAAGATAGGGCTGGCTTCGTGTGACAACTGCGCCAGGCCAAGACAGGCGATCAAGGCCAGCAAAGCCCCGTCGGCCATGGTGCGGGCGTAATCTTTGGGTTGGGCTTCACCCCCGAAGGCAAAAGCCACAGGTTGGGCTTGCGGACTGAGCGCCAGGTAGTAGGCGCCGTGCCAAGTGGCGGCCATGGTCAAGCCCAGCAGCATGGCAAAAGGAATGCGCACAGCCAGCGCTGCGGACATGCCATGCGGGGCCATTTGGATGGCCCATGCGCCGAGCCAATAGGGCAGCAAGGCATCCAGATCCGGAGCCTGACCCCACAGCATGGGGGTGAGCCAACTGCTGGTGCCATCGACCAAAGCCAGCATTTGGCCAAAGGCTGTGATTTCGTTGCCTTTCCAAGGCTCGCGACCAAACAAGCCTGGCACCACAAACGCCAAGCAAAAGAGCCACATGGCCACGCGCGGCAAGCGGCGAACGGCGTGTTGGGCAACGATGGCGGGGGTGGTTTCGGTCATAAAAAAAGGCAGCACCTTGTCGGGCTGCCTTCTTGGAAGTGAGCGCGTAGCTTACTTGGCGGCAGTCTTGCCGTACTTGTTGCGGAAACGTTCCACGCGACCACCCATGTTGTCCACAGATTTCTGTGTACCTGTGTAGAAGGGATGTGATTCGCTGGTGGTATCCAGTTTGAACAAGGGCAGCTCGCGGCCATCGTCCATTTTCACCATTTCTTTGGTGTTGGCGCACGAACGGGTCACAAACTTGAAACCGTTGGACATGTCCACGAAGCAAACTTCGCGGTAGTTGGGGTGAATGCCTTCTTTCATGATCTTCCTTGTCAGCTGCGGTAGCCACGTCAACCTATTTCAACGCACTTTCCGCAAAACGGGATATTGTGCCACAAAAGACAGCAGTTTCAGCGTAACACTCCCAAGGCAAACGGCAAGCTGAACATGCCCAACAGGGTGGACAGCGTCACCAGTCCAGCCACAAAGGCCCCGTTGTAGCCCATGCGCGTTGCCAGCACATAGCAACTGGATGCCGTGGGCAGTGCTGAAAAGGCCAGCAACACGCTGGTTTGGGTGGCGTCGAGCGCAAACCAGTTCGCCAAGCCCCACGCCATGAGCGGTGTCAGCAAGTGACGAATCGCGAGTAATGCGAGCCCTAAGGTCTTGGCTTGTGCCAGCGTGGCGAATTGCATGCCCGCACCTGCGGCCATCAGTCCCAAGGCCAGTGAGGCTGCGCCAATGCGTTGCAGGGTGGGTTCGGTCCAACTGGGGATCTGCAAGCCCACCACGTTTGCAAGCAGTCCTGAGGCGGTGGCGATGACGAGTGGGTTACGTGACAGCTCGCGCACAAAGCCCCGCTGCCCGTGCCTTGCCATGGGCCAGATCGCACCAATGTTGAAGAGGGGCACACAGACGCCAATCAACACCGCAATCAACAGCAAGCCTTGAGGCCCCGCAATGCGGTCGGCCAAAGCCAGCGCCACAAAGGAGTTGAAGCGAAAGCCCACCTGTGCACTGGCCGCGTGCAGCCGTGTGTCCATGTGACGTCCAATCAGCGGCAGCCAAGGCAGGGCATAAGACAAACCGATGCTGCCGACACCCAAGGCCAAGCCCGCCATGATCAGGTGAGAGGCAGCATTCAAGTCCAACGGGCTGCGCACGATGGAGTGAAACAACAAGACTGGGAATAGAAAAAAGTACACCAAGCTCTCGACCTGCTCCCAGACGGTGCGGTTGAGTGCGGTGTAGCGGCAGACCAGGTAACCGCAAAGAATCAATGAGAAATCAGGGAAGAGAAGTTGCGCATAGTTCACCCTTTAAGAATAACCTCTCTCAAAGGCATATCCTTCGCAGTTGCGGATAGGATAAGAGTTATGTTTTGGTATTGCTCAAGGAGTACTGGTATGCAAAATCGTCATGGGTTATCACTTTTACTTGGTTTTACAGCTTCTGCTGTGATGGCGCAGGCTTATCCAAGCAGACCTATTCAATTGCAAGTGCCATTTGCACCTGGCGGGACCACCGACATCATTGCTCGGGTGATCTCGGAACCTCTGGGGAAGGTGCTTGGACAGACGGTGGTGGTGGTCAACAAAGCAGGCGGCGGCGGGGTGGTGGGCGCCAATGAAACAGCCAAAGCATCACCCGACGGCTACTCGCTCGGAATTGCGACAGTTTCAACTACGGCGGCTAACCCGGCCATCAACACCAAGATTCCCTACAACGCATTGACCGATTTCACGCCCATCATCAACATTGCCGCAACGCCCAACATTATTGCTGTACATCCGAGTTTTCCAGCCAAGGATTACAAAGGCTTCATTGCAGAAGTCAAGCGTTCTCCTGGAAAGTATTCCTACTCATCATCGGGAACAGGTGGCATTGGGCACCTGCAAATGGAGTTGTACAAAAACCTCAGCACCACCTTCATTACCCACATTCCCTACCGTGGTGCGGGCCCGGCGCTCAACGACACCGTGGCCGGTCAAGTGCCTATGATTTTTGATAACTTGCCCTCGGCATTGCCCTTCATCAAAGACAACCGCTTGGTGCCCATCGTGGTGGCAGCGCCTCAGCGACTTGCCGTGTTGCCCAACGTGCCTACATTCAAAGAAGTGGGCTTAGAGCCGGTGAACCGCATGGCGTACTACGGCATTTACGGCCCCAAAGGCCTACCCAAAGAAATCGTGGAGAAAATCAGCGCTGGCGTGAAAAAAGCCTTGGAGGACTCCGCTGTGCGCAAGCGCATTGAAGACACGGGTTCACTGATCGTGGCCAACTCCCCAGAACAATTTGCGGCCCAGATGAAGGCTGAATACGAGGTCTACAAGCGTGTGGTGATGGAACAAAAGCTCTCGCTCGATTAACTTGGGCGTTTCTCCGATGGGAGGACGGCTGTGCCTGCCATAGATCCCCAGATTGACATCTTCATCGATGCTTTGTGGCTAGAGGACGGCCTGGCGGCCAATTCTCTGGCCGCCTACCGACGTGATTTGAACGCATTGTCTCAATGGCTGGACGACCGCAGCCTGACCTTGTTACTGGTTCAAGAGGGTGACTTGCACGACTACTTTGCGGCACGCCACAGCCAGACCAAAGCCACCACTGCCAACCGCCGTCTCACGGTGCTCAAGCGTTTTTACCGCTGGGCCTTGCGTGAGCGCTTGGTGATGGTCGATCCCACACTCAAACTGCTGGCGGCCAGGCAGCCGCTGCGTGTGCCCAAGAGTTTGAGCGAAGCCCATGTCGAGAGTTTGCTCAACGCACCCGATGTGAACACGCCATTGGGTGTGCGTGACCGAGCCATGATGGAATTGCTCTACGCCAGTGGTTTGCGTGTGAGCGAATTGGTGGGGCTCAAAACCTTGCATGTCGGGCTCAATGAAGGCGTGTTGCGTGTCATGGGCAAAGGCAGCAAAGAACGCTTGGTGCCGTTTGGTGAAGTAGCCCGCGAATGGCTGCAGCGCTACTTGGCGCAAGCACGCCCCGCTTTACTCAAGCAGCACCAGACCAATGCTTTGTTTGTCACCGTGCGTGGGCAGCATGCAGGCGAAGCCATGACGCGCGTGATGTTTTGGCAACTGATCAAACGCTATGCCGTGTTTGCGGGCGTGAACGTGCCGTTATCGCCGCACACGTTGCGCCACGCGTTTGCCACCCATTTGCTCAACCACGGCGCCGATTTGCGCGCCGTGCAGCTCTTGCTCGGCCATGCCGACATTTCGACCACCACCATCTACACACACATAGCACGCGAGCGTCTCAAAACCTTGCATGCAGCGCACCATCCGCGTGGCTGATACTGGGCGTGCTCAATCCAGCAGGTAACTCAGCTCGGTGTCGGTGAAGCCCGCTCTTTTTCGCGCTTCGTTATTGAACGGTGGCTTGAGCCGAGGTGCTTCGTAGCGCAGCACCAATTCGCTATACAGCGTGACAGGATCCAGCCGGCGTTGTTCGCACAACCAGCGGTACCAGTGGTTGCCAATCGACACATGCCCGACTTCGTCGCGCAAGATCACGTCCAGCACATCCACCGCACGCAAAGCGCCAGGGCTGTTGGCTTTGCGCAGCTTGCTTTGAATCAGGGGCGTGGCGTCGAGTCCACGTGCCTCAAGGGTGCGCGGCACCAAGGCCATGCGGGCCAACACATCGTCCGCTGTTTTTTCGCACATCTGCCACAAGCCATCGTGCGCATCAAAGTCCCCGTACTGGTAGCCCAAACTTTTCAGCAAGGTGTGAAGCAGTTCAAAGTGTTGTGACTCCTCAAACGCTACCCGCATCCAGTCGGTGTAAAAGTTCTCGGGCATATGTTCGAAACGCCATACGGCATCCAATGCGAGGTTGATGGCGTTGAACTCGATATGGCACACCGCATGGATCAAACCTGCCAAGCCTTGAGGCGTGAAGGGTGAACGAGTGACCACCTGTTTGGGCGCCACCAGGCGCGGTGCTGGCGGGCGCCCTGGCAGAACGTCTCCTAGGGGCGCTGCGATCCTCTGCCTTGCATCCAGTTCCCAGCTGTCGGAGTTTCTCCATAAGGTCTGAACGGCGTCCACTTTGTCACGTGGGTGTGCCAAACAAAGGGCTTGGAGGGCATGGGATCTGAGCTGCATCCCTACAATTGTAGAAATTATCCAAACTTGCAAAGGATGTGTCATGGCTGTTTATGAATTGGATGCGATCAAGCCTCATGTGGCTGACTCGGCTTGGGTGGCCGACAACGCGCAAGTGATGGGCGACGTTGTGATGGAGCCGCACAGCAGCGTTTGGTACAGCAGCGTGGTGCGAGGGGATTCGGACAAGATCACCATCGGTGAAGGCAGTAACGTGCAAGACGGTAGCGTGCTGCATGCCGATGTGGGCATGCCTTTGACCCTAGGCAAGCACGTGACTGTTGGCCACATGGTGCAGTTGCATGGGTGCACGATTGGCGATGAATCGCTGATTGGAATCGGGGCCATCGTGCTCAACGGCGCCAAGATCGGCAAAAACTGTTTGGTGGGTGCTGGCTCGTTGGTGACCGAGGGGAAAGAATTTCCTGATGGATCGATGATCTTGGGCAGCCCCGCCAAGGTGGTCCGCCAGCTCACCCCTGAACAAATCGCAGGACTGCGCCGCAGTGCGCAGCACTACATTGACAACGCCCAGCGCCACAAGCTGGGACTGAAGAAAATCGTTGGATGACTCAGCTCCATAAATTTTTGTTTGATGGCTTGCCCGTGCGAGGCATGTTGGTGCAACTCACCGATGTCTGGCAAGAGGTGCTCAAGCGCCGTGCCGCTAATGGTGAGACTGGCGCCTACCCTGAGCCCGTGCGTCACTTGCTCGGTGAAATGACTGCTGCCGCGTTGCTGATGCAAGCCAACATCAAATTCAATGGCGCTTTGGTGATGCAGATTTTTGGCGATGGCCCGCTCAAACTGGCCGTGGTCGAGGTGCAGTCTGATTTGAGTTTGCGTGCCACCGCCAAAGTGGTCGGTGACATTGGGGACGCCAGCAGCTTGCCCGAGATGGTGAACCAGAACAACGAGGGGCGTTGCGCCATCACCCTGGATCCAAAAGACAAGTTGCCTGGACAACAGCCTTATCAAGGGGTGGTTCCGTTGTTTGGGGATCAACGCGAAAAACTCATGCAGTTCAACCAGGTGCTTGAGCATTACATGTTGCAAAGTGAGCAGCTAGACACCACCTTGGTGTTGGCAGCCGATGACAAAACTGCGGCAGGTTTGTTGATCCAGCGCTTGCCTGTCATGGGTGAGGGCAACTTGTCCGCCCGATCCACTGCGGCCGATGAAGATGAAATTGGTCGCAACGAAGACTACAACCGCATCGCTATTTTGGCCGCCAGTTTGAAGCGCGAAGAGCTGCTCACGCTGGACGCCGACACCATCCTGCGTCGCCTTTTCTGGGATGAGCCCGTGGTGCGTTTTGAACCCCAGACACCGCGTTTTTCCTGCTCATGCAACCGTGAGCGCGTGAGTCAGATGATTCGTAGCTTGGGCGTGGCCGAGGCGGAGAGTATCTTGGCCGAGCGTGGCGACATTGAGGTGGGCTGTGATTTTTGTGGCCAGCAATACCGCTATGACCCAGTGGATGCGGCGCAAATTTTCACCAGCACAGAACAACAAGTGTCAGGCCCTTCGTCATTGCACTGAGACCGTATCAGCGAGATTTGTTGTTCAGCAAGTCCATGAACAGCCGGTGCTCGCAGTCCCCATCGGCGCACCGCTCGCACGGTCCGGACCAATGACTCGCAGCCTCTGAGCGCAGAGGCGAGTTGGTGGTCATAGGCGCCTGACGTGCTATGCAATACAAAGCGTTCTCTAGGCGTTCTTTACCCACGCCATACACTACTTGGTAGGCAATCTGCGCGGTATCGAGCTGGTTGCGAATGCGTTGGTCAATCAATTCCCGCTCAGTCGCTGTGCTGCCGTGTCGTGTTTTGGCAGAGTCAGGCAAATCCAAACCACACAACAAGGTGATGTCGAAAGCATAACCCGCATGGGCTTGCGTGATATCGGGGGCATCGACCACGTCGACATGCTGTGGCTGCAGATGGCAAGCCAACGCTTGAGTCAGTTGGGATTTTCCGGTGCCCGGGGCACCAAGCACGGCGATCTTCATGCCTTGAGGCGCTCAGTCACTTGGCGATCTGCACAAAAATTTCATTTGGCTTGACCATTCCGATTTCTGTACGTGCCCGTTCTTCAACCATTTCCAGACCGTCTTTGAGGTCGTGCAATTCAGCACCCAATCGGTCATTGGCCAATTGCGCGGCTGCGTTGTTTTGTTTTTGTTCAGCCAGTTGCTGGCGCAAACGCATGACATCGGGCACGCTGCCACGTCCAAACCACATCTGACCTTGCAACACCAACAGCAAGGCAATCAGAACCAAGTGAAGAGGGCGCAGCACGTGACTGACCGTTTAGCGCAGGTTGTAGAACGCAGCGCGACCAGGGTATTGGGCAATGTCACCCAAGTCTTCTTCAATGCGCAGCAGTTGGTTGTACTTGGCCATGCGGTCTGAACGGCTCATGGAGCCGGTTTTGATTTGTCCCGCGTTCAAACCCACGGCGATGTCGGCAATGGTGCTGTCTTCGGTCTCGCCCGATCGGTGGCTGATGACCGCTGTGTAGCCAGCACGCTTGGCCATTTCGATGGCGGCGAATGTTTCGGTCAGGGTGCCAATTTGATTGATCTTGATCAGGATGGAGTTAGCGATGTGCTTGTCGATGCCTTCTTGCAAGATTTTGGTGTTGGTGACAAACAAGTCGTCGCCCACCAATTGAACTTTTTTGCCCAGACGTTCAGTCAACAGTTTCCAGCCATCCCAGTCGCCTTCGTGCATGCCGTCTTCGATGCTGATGATGGGGTATTTGTCCACCCATGTGGCCAGCATGTCGGTCCACTGCTGGGCCGTGAGTTGTAGGCCTTCGCCTTCGAGGTGGTACTTCCCGTCTTTGTAGAACTCGCTGGCTGCGCAGTCTAAGCCAATGGCAATTTGCTCACCTGCGGTGTAGCCCGCTGCTGCAATGGCGTCCAAAATCATTTGGATGGCGGCTTCGTGGCTGGGCACGTTGGGGGCAAAACCGCCCTCGTCGCCGACTGCAATGCTCATGCCTTTGTCGTGGATGATTTTCTTGAGTGCATGAAACACTTCAGCGCCGTATCGCACGGCTTCGCGGAAGTTGGGCGCGCCCACGGGAATGATCATGAACTCTTGCAAGTCCAAATTATTGTTGGCGTGTGCGCCGCCGTTGATGACGTTCATCATGGGCACTGGCAATTGACAACCATTCATGCCACCAAAGTAGCGGTAAAGGGGTAGACCAGACTCTTCGGCAGCTGCGCGTGCCACGGCCATGGACACAGCCAGCATGGCGTTGGCGCCCAAGCGGCTTTTGTTTTCAGTGCCATCAAGGTCGATCAATGTTTTGTCCAGGAAGGCTTGTTCAGACGCATCCAAGCCCAGCACGGCTTCAGAGATTTCGGTGTTGATGTGTTCCACAGCTTTGAGCACACCTTTGCCCAAGTAACGGCTCTTGTCGCCATCGCGCAGCTCAATGGCTTCACGGCTACCGGTCGATGCACCCGAGGGCACGGCAGCGCGGCCCATGGTGCCGGACTCCAACAACACATCACATTCCACGGTCGGGTTACCGCGGCTGTCCAAAATTTCACGGCCCACGATGTCAACGATAGCGCTCATTTTTTCTCTCTTAATGCTTGAAGTTAAAAATCAGAATCAAATGCCAAAATTATTTTCTAGAAATGGCTGCTTTTTGGTCACACGGTCCAACTCGACCAAGGTTTCCAACAGGGCTTTCATGTGCTTGAGAGGCACCGCATTCGGGCCATCCGACCATGCCTCGTTGGGATGGGGATGGGTTTCCATGAACAGCCCGGCAACCCCCACAGCAATGCCTGCGCGCGCCAGTACGGGCACCATGTCACGGGCGCCACCACTGCTGGTGCCTTGACCCCCTGGTTTTTGCACCGAATGGGTCACATCAAACACCACAGGCGCGCCAGACTTGCGCATCTCTGCCAAGCTGGTCATGTCGGCCACCAGGTTGTTGTAGCCAAAGCTCACGCCGCGTTCACAGGCCAAAAAGTTATCTTCGGGCAAACCTGCTTCTCGCGCGGCGTCACGCGCTTTGTCGATGACGTTTTTCATGTCCCAAGGGGCCAGAAACTGGCCCTTCTTGATATTCACCGGCTTGCCCGATTGCGCCACGGCACGAATGAAGTCGGTCTGACGGCATAAAAAAGCGGGTGTTTGCAACACATCCACCACATTGGCAACGGTGCTGACCTGTGAGGCTTCGTGAACATCGGTGAGGATTGGGAGTTGAAGTTGACGACGTACTTCGTCGAGTATTTTCAAACCCGCATCCATGCCCACGCCGCGTTGGGTGTTTCCCGACGAGCGATTGGCTTTGTCAAAGGAGCCTTTGTAGATAAGGGGAATGCCCAAAGTCGAACAAATTTCTTTGAGTTGGCCCGCAACCTCAAGCGACATCTCCAAGCCTTCAATGGAGCAGGTGCCCGCAATCAGAAAGAAGGGCTGGTTCAGACCGACGTCAAATCCGCAAAGTTTCATGGTGCGTCCCGTTTTTTGAGCGCTCAGGCCTTGGCCTTGTGTTCAAGCGCTGCTTTCACATAGGCATTAAACAGAGGGTGGCCGTCCCAAGGGGTGGATTTGAATTCGGGGTGGAATTGCACGCCCATGTACCAAGGGTGCACCGTTTGAGGCAACTCCACGATTTCTGTCAAGTGCTCTCTCTGGGTCAAGGCTGAAATCACCAAGCCTGCCTGGCGCAGCGTGTCGAGGTAGTTGACGTTGGCTTCGTAGCGATGGCGGTGACGCTCAGTCACCACGTCCCCGTAGATTTGGTGGGCGAGCGTGCCCTTGGCCACGTCTGAGCTTTGTGCGCCTAGGCGCATGGTGCCTCCAAGGTCAGAGTTGCTGTCGCGGGTTTGGATGCTGCCATCGGCGTCTTTCCACTCGTTGATCAAGGCGATCACGGGGTAGGGGCTGTTGGGTTCAAACTCGGTGCTGTTGGCGTCTTTGAGCCCCGCGACGTGGCGTGCGTATTCGATGGTGGCGACTTGCATGCCCAAGCAAATGCCCAGATAAGGCACTTTGTGTTCACGGGCGAACTGTGCTGCGGAAATTTTGCCTTCGACGCCGCGCACACCAAAACCGCCTGGTACCAAGACACCGTCGAATTGGGCCAGTTGAGACACGTTGTCCTGGGTGATGGTTTCGGAGTCGATGTATTCGATCTTCACACGCGCATGGTTTTTCATGCCAGCGTGACGCAGAGCTTCATTGAGCGATTTGTAGCTGTCAGACAAGTCCACGTACTTGCCCACCATGGCAATGGTGACGTCCTTGGCAGGGTGTTCGACTTCATGGACCAAGTCGTCCCAACGCTTGAGGTTGGCAGGCTGAGCGCTGATGCGCAGCTTGTCGCAAATCAAGCGGTCTAGGCCTTGCTCGTGCAGCATGCGTGGGACTTTGTAGATGGTGTCCACGTCCCACATGGAAATCACACCCCATTCAGGCACATTGGAGAACAAGCTGATCTTGGCACGTTCGTCTTCGGGGATGGGGCGGTCAGCACGGCACAACAAACAGTCGGCTTGGATGCCAATTTCACGCAACTTTTGCGCGGTGTGTTGGGTGGGTTTGGTTTTGAGTTCGCCTGCGGCAGCGATCCATGGCACATAGCTCAAGTGAACAAAGGCCGTGTTGTGGGCGCCCAGCTTGAGGCTCATTTGGCGTGCGGCTTCGAGGAAGGGCAGGGACTCGATGTCGCCAACCGTACCACCAATCTCCACAATCGCCACATCCACAGCTTCGGGGGTTTCAAAACCTGCGCCGCGTTTGATGAAATCTTGGATTTCGTTGGTGATGTGCGGGATGACCTGTACGGTTTTGCCTAAGTAGTCGCCACGGCGCTCTTTTTCGAGCACGCTCTTGTATATTTGCCCCGTCGTGAAGTTGTTGGCCTTCTTCATGCGCGTCGTGACGAAACGCTCGTAGTGGCCCAAATCGAGGTCGGTTTCAGCGCCGTCATCGGTCACAAAGACTTCGCCATGCTGGAACGGCGACATGGTGCCTGGGTCTACGTTGATGTAGGGGTCGAGCTTGATGAGGGTGACGGATAGGCCGCGTGATTCAAGGATCGCAGCAAGAGAGGCGGAGGCGATTCCCTTACCCAGGGAAGACACTACACCGCCGGTGACGAAGACAAATTGGGTCATGCCAGATCGGGAGTTGGATCTCCCGGTAGGTGGAAAGCGTGATTATAGGCGCTCTGCTACATTGCGGATCATGTCTGAACTGTCAAACAAACATATTCTTATGGGACTCAGTGGCGGCATTGCCTGCTACAAATCGGCTGAACTGTGTCGAGCCTTGATCAAGATGGGTGCGAGTGTTCAGGTGGTGATGACCGAGGCTGCAACGCAATTCATCACACCCGTCACCCTACAAGCTTTGAGCAACCGGAGCGTGTATGTCTCGCAGTGGGACGGGCGTGAGCCCAACAACATGGCACACATCAATTTGAGTCGAGATGCCGATGCCATCGTAGTAGCACCTGCCAGCGCCGATTTCATGGCCAAGCTATTGCACGGTCGAGCGGATGATTTGCTGAGTCTGATGTGCTTGGCGCGACCTTTACAAAGTGTCCCCTTGATATTGGCACCCGCGATGAACCGTGAGATGTGGCAACACCCCGCCACACAACGCAATGTGGCGCAGTTGAGGGCCGATGGTGCGCATGTGTTGAATGTGGGGCAGGGCGAGCAAGCGTGTGGCGAAACCGGTGATGGACGCATGTTGGAGCCCGAGGAAATATTAGAAGATTTGGTGGCGTTTTTTCAACCGAAGGTGTTGCAAGGACAGCATGTGCTGGTCACAGCAGGGCCCACGTTCGAAGCCATCGATCCGGTGCGCGGCATCACCAATTTGTCGAGCGGCAAGATGGGCTTTGCGATTGCACGTGCCGCCCGCGAAGCGGGGGCTGAGGTCACGCTGGTTGCTGGCCCCGTTCATCAGGCCACACCACGTGGCGTGCGACGTGTCGATGTGCGATCGGCTTTGGACATGCAAGCCGCTGTTGCGCAGCAAGTGGATCAGGCCACGGTGTTTGTGGCAACCGCTGCTGTGGCCGATTGGCGCTTGTCTAGCGTGGCGACACAAAAAATCAAGAAAGACGGCTCGGGTCAATTGCCCCAGATGCAGTTCACCGAAAACCCCGATATCTTGGCTACTGTCGCACAGTCTGAGCGCGCGCAAAACGGAGCGCTGTTTTGCGTGGGTTTTGCGGCAGAGAGCCATGACTTGTTGGCGCATGCAACGGCGAAGCGCGTGCGTAAAGGCGTCCCCCTGATGGTGGGCAATATTGGTCCGGCCACGTTTGGCCTAGATGAAAACGCCTTGCTTTTGGTTGACGCGCAGGGCAGTCAAGAATTACCTCATGCCAGCAAACTCAGTTTGGCCCGCCAATTGGTGACTGAAATTGCACGTCGCCGCAGCTGAATCTTTTTTTCGATGCGGTCAGGCCGCGCTTCACTTTGAACTTGAACCTATGAAACTCGACGTCAAAATTCTGGATCCCCGCATGGCAGATCAACTGCCCCAATACGCCACACCTGGCAGTGCTGGGTTGGATTTGCGGGCCTGTTTGGATGCATCTTTGAAGCTGGAGCCCAACGCTTGGCAACTCGTGCCAACAGGCATTGCAATTCATTTGGCTGATCCGGCTTATGCCGCGCTGATCTTGCCGCGTTCGGGCTTGGGTCACAAGCACGGCATTGTGTTGGGCAATTTGGTGGGTCTGATAGACAGCGACTACCAAGGCCAATTGATGGTCAGTGCCTGGAACCGCAGTGATGTGGCTTTCACGTTGGAGCCGATGGAGCGCCTGGCGCAGTTGGTCATTGTGCCGGTGGTGCAGGCGCAATTCAACGTGGTCAATGAGTTCGCCGCATCCACAGAGCGTGGCGAAGGTGGCTACGGCTCGACTGGGAAAAAGTAACTCAGTGCAGCAGGTCGCCGCCCGGCGCCTGCGGCTCAATTTTGAAAAAACCAGTGCCAGCTGTGCCCCGGTCTTTTTCTTCGTCAGAGGCTTCGCGTACCGATTTCACTTCGAGGTGAATGCGAATGGCAATGCCTGCCAGTGGATGGTTGCCGTCAAGCACCACATGCTCAGGGTAAATGTCGGTCACCGTGTACAGCAAGTCACGTGGTGCATCCGGGTTGCAGCCATCGGGCAGGGCGTGACCTTCGAGGGTGTGGCCTTCTTCTAGCTCTTTCGGAAAACGCGCGCGGTCTTCTAAAAATACGCGTTCTTCGTCATAGTCCCCGAAGGCCTCTTCTGGCTCAAGGTGCAAGTCAATCAGCGCACCCACGCTG
Source organism: Comamonadaceae bacterium (assembly GCA_947451285.1). Taxonomy (GTDB): domain Bacteria; phylum Pseudomonadota; class Gammaproteobacteria; order Burkholderiales; family Burkholderiaceae_C; genus Limnohabitans. The sequence continues at coordinate 28,484 of CANFYL010000002.1, read as the reverse complement.
TGGCCTTGCAGCGCCTCTTCGATTTTGTGCAGCAAATCGTCCCCGCCGAGTAAAAACTCAACGGGTTCGTCCAATTCGTCGAGCACCTCACCCAAGGTGTCTTTCAAGGTCCAGGTCAAGCCGACCACGCAGTGTTGGGTAATTTCCATAGGGCAAAATTGTCGCACGATGAATGTGAAACACCCTTTAACCTTGCTTGGCGGCTTGACACCCGTTGAATTCATGCAGCGCCATTGGCAACGCAAACCTTTGCTGGTGCGTCAAGCTATTCCCAATTTCTCCCCTTTGCTGAGCCGCGCTGAGCTGTTCGATCTGGCTGCTCAGGACGGCGTGGAGTCCCGCCTCGTGCAAGGAGAAAACAATGGGCGGCGCGCTTGGCAAATGCAGCGCGGCCCTTTCAAGCGTCGCGCTATTCCCAAGCTGAGCGAGCGTGACTGGACCCTGTTGGTTCAAGGCGTGGATTTACACGACGACGCTGTGGCCGATCTGATGCAGAAGTTTCGTTTCGTGCCGGAAGTCCGCTTAGACGATGTCATGATCAGCTACGCCAGCGATGGCGGTGGCGTTGGCCCCCACTTTGACAGCTACGACGTGTTTCTGTTGCAGGCGCAGGGTCAGCGCCGCTGGCGCATTGGACGGCAAAAAGATTTGTCTTTGCGTCCTGATATGCCACTCAAAGTATTGGCCCACTTTGAATATGAACAAGAGTTCGTTCTCAACCCTGGGGACATGCTGTATTTGCCCCCACGCTATGCCCATGATGGCGTGGCGATTGGTGATTGCATGACGTATTCTGTGGGTTTTCGCGTTCCTCAGTTTGCCGAGTTGGGACGTGAGATATTGCTCCGCATGAGTGAATCAGCCAGTGAAAATCTGCCTTCTGATTTTTACCGAGATCCTGACCAAACTGCGGTGGATCGACCAGGCGCCATCCCAGCGGCTATGCAGTCGTTCGCAAAAAAAGCAGTGCAACGCGCATTAAAAGACTCACGGGCACTAGACCGCGCCTTTGGCGAGTTGATGACAGAGCCTAAAGCGAACGTGTGGTTTGAGACGCAAGATGTGCCTCGAAAGCTCCACACTTTGCGTTTAAATCGACGCAGCCGAATGATGTATGACAAGCATCATATATTCCTGAATGGTGAAAGTTGGCGAGCAAGTGGCTCGGACGCAGCCTTGATGCGTGAATTGGCTGATACCCGGGAACTTAATGCTGAGAGTCTTTCCTTGGCGAGTGCCGAAGCCTTGGAATTGCTGACAGATTGGTGCAAAGACGGATGGCTAGAAAGTACCAACAAAAAAGTACCCACTTGACGCCTTCCTGACACGTTGTTACTCCGTAACAGGGAATTACCCTATAATTTGCTGCTGAGTTAGAAGGGCTCGAATCCATCAGCTCGGTCGCAGTGCAAACTGCGGCAATTTCTAGAAATTGTTTTCATCCCCATCAAAGGAAAATTGATATGAATAAAACGCTCCTGCTGGCGACCCTCTTGGCTGCTGCTGCTCTTGTTGCTTGCGGTAAAAAAGAAGCACCTGCCGCTGCCCCTGCTGCTCCTGCTGAAGTTGCCTCGGCACCTGCTGCTGACGCCTCTGCTCCTGCTGCTCCCGCCTCTGAAGCCGCTAGCAAGTAATTTGCTTTCGAGCTGATTCAAAAGCCACCCGCTGGGTGGCTTTTTTTATGTTGTAGCGAGGTGGCTCTTAGGTCAGGCCTTAAACAGTGAACCAGGGCGTTCCTAGCTCGGGGCTCGCGACATAGATATCTTGGGCTTCACAACCAAGTACGCTGCTTAAGCACTGCCTTGCCAGATCAGGCGAGTTGTTGCGCTCACTCAAATGTGCTGCGATCACGTGTGTGAGTTGCTTATGGGAAATACGTTTGAGCAGGTCAGCTGACTTGTTGTTGGACAAATGCCCCCAGTCCCCGCTGATTCGGTTTTTTAAAAACTGCGGGTATGTCGAATTTGCCAGTAACTCTGGGTCATGGTTGGTTTCGAGCATCAAGCAATGACACGCTTGAAGTGACTCAACGACATGCTGTGTCACATGACCTAAGTCCGTCACCAGACCCAACCGTCGGTCACCGTTGTTGCATTGAAGTTGCAATGGCTCGCGGGCGTCGTGAGGTACCGTGAATGGTGTCAATTGCAAGTCTTTAATGTTTATTGTTTCGCCGTCTCGAGCTCTGTGGAACCAGGGCGAAAATGAGTTCCATTGGGGGGTATGAATCGCCATCCAACATCCCTGACTCATCCATATCGGAACCTGTTTGCGTTTGAGTAGACTTTGCGCGCATCCGATGTGGTCAACATGCTCATGGGTGATGAAGATTGCATCGATCTCTTGAGATGAGGTGCCCGCTTGATTCAGACGCGTTTCCAAATCACGAAGTCGCAAACCGCAATCGATCAGTAAACGGGTTGTATGAATACCCTCTTTCGCCTCAACCAAGGTGGCATTCCCAGCGCTCCCACTCCCCAAGTTTTTCAGGCGAAGCATGAGCAGGGTTTAGCGCAGATCGTCACCCAGTAATTTCAGGATACGCTGGGCAATAGTTGAATTGTCTTGTTGCCCCGCTGTATTTTGAACGGTAACTTCAGACTTCCCACTAAAACTACGTACCGATATTCTGTATGTGAGTGGGCCTGCATCTGCTTTTGAACTGCTGAATAAATTGTTGAAAAAGCCTTTCTCTTCCTTGGTGCTTGGGTCAACATATCGAACAAAGTAGATGCCCTGGGCGCGGTCGCGGTCCTCCACGGTGAATCCTGTGCGGTCTAGCGCAACGCCAACGCGGCGCCATGCGATATCAAATGAATCGGAAATAGCGAGTTTGTTGGCGTCCAAATTACTGAGTCCCGACGTGCTTGCAATTTGGGCCTGCTGAGATGCGACGGAGCTCTTGGCCTGTGTTTCGGAAATTCCAAGCTTGACCATCAATCGACTTAAGAACTCAGCTTCCAACTCACTGTCGCTTGGACGTGGCTGCCAAATGGTGGTGCTTTTGATCTGGTCTGAATAGTCTTCACGCATGCCACGGTGAGTGATAAAAATATCGACACCACCATTGTTGTTACGTTCGAGACGGGTGCGAAACTTGTCTCGCTCGCCAGATGAGTAGAGGCCATCTAAGACCTTGCCTAAGGTACGACGAATAAAGTCCTGAGGGATTTTGGCTCGATTTTCAGCCCACTCGGTTTCAAGCAAGCCCAATTGTTGTTGGTCGATGACGTACTCGAATCCGTTTTCTCTCCAGAATCCATGCACGATGGGCCAAATTTCTTCAGCTGAACGGTTGACGACTAACCAGCGCTGCTTACCATCACGTTCAATACGCACATCATTGACATATTTTGCTGCTGTACTTGCAATTGCAGATGAATTATTGCGATTGGTCATACTGCTTGCAGTGACTATGCCACCGGGGACAGCGTAACGGGTATCACGCGCCAATTGGCTTAAATCAGGAGGTATGTCCAGAGGTACGATTTTGGCGGCGCCATCAGTTCTATAGTTGACTTTGTCGCTGTCGAGCACGGAGCTGCAAGCGTTCAAGAGCAGGGCGATGACACAAACTGCGCTGGTGCGAATGAAAGTTGGAGAGTACAACACAGAGATGGCCTTAGTCATGGTCAGATCAAACCCGCAGCGCGCAAAGCGCCTTCAACCACAGGTTCGTTGGCTTTTGTCAATTCCGTCATGGGCATGCGCAGGGTGGCACCGCTCAGTCCCATACGGTGCATGGCCCATTTCACGGGGATTGGATTCGACTCGACAAACAAATGCTTGTGAACTGGCATAAGTTTGAATTGAATTTCCATCGCACGTTTTACATCGCCAGAAATGGCCGCCATGCAAAGTTCGTGCATCCAGCGTGGGGCCACATTAGCAGTGACGCTGATGTTGCCTTGTCCACCACACAGCATCAAGGCAACCGCAGTCGGGTCATCCCCAGAGTAGACGGCGAAATTTTTGGGCACATCACGAATCAGCCATTGAGCACGCTCAATATTGCCTGTCGCTTCTTTGATGCCCACGATGCCCTGTATTTGGGTTAAACGCAGCACCGTATCGTGAGACATATCTGCCACGGTACGTCCAGGCACGTTATAGAGCACAACAGGCAGGTCTACAGCCTCAGCAATGGCTTTGAAATGGAGGTATTGGCCTTCTTGAGTAGGCTTGTTGTAGTAAGGCACCACTTGAAGTTGGCAATTGGCCCCGACGCCTTTGGCAAATTTCGCTAACTCGATGGCTTCTGCCGTTGAGTTAGCGCCGCATCCGGCCATGATAGGCACGTGTCTCTCGCTGTGCTTGGCAGCTTGTTCGACCGAAACGCGGATGATTTCGCAGTGTTCTTCGACATTGACCGTTGGCGATTCGCCCGTGGTACCGACTACGCCAATGCAGTCAGTGCCCTCTGCAATGTGCCAGTCAATCAGTTTGCGCAGGGTGGGGTAATCCACGCTGCCGTCCTCTAACATGGGAGTGGTCAAAGCCACGATGCTGCCGGTGATGGGTGTCATATCCGCAGGTTCGGTCAATATAAAACAACCATTCTAACGATGCAGACTTGGGCTCAACTCAAAGCGCTGACCAAGTTGTCGTGCCATTGGAGTTTGCACGGCCACGATCCGTTGCACAAAGCGTTCAGGGTTGTCTAAAAAGCCGTCTTCATAGGCTACGATGTGCAAAGCGGCGCAGCGCGATAGCAGTTCCCCGGGTTGCAACAAAAAATCAGGGCGTGAGGGTTTGCCCACTGTCTCATTGCCTGAGGCAAAAGTTTCATAAATCAGCACGCCGTCAGGTGCCAAGCTGCTCAAAATGTATGACCAGGCAGGCCTCCACAGGTAATTGGTCACTACGACAGCGCCAAATCGACGGCCAACCAAGGGCCAGGCGGCGTTTTCAATGTCCGCCTGTATGGCTTCTCCAAGGCCTGAGACGGCAGCAATGGCTTGTTCGTCGCGGTCAACCCCCACCAACGCGTGTCCGAGTTCGGCCAAATAGCGCATGTGCCGGCCTCGGCCACAGGCTATGTCTAGGATGGTGGCGTTTTTGGGAATCAAGTGCGCCCAGCGTTGAACCCAAGCGGAGGGTGGCTCGGTGCCATGCGTGGACTGAGAATGCGTCATGTCAAAAACAGCCCCACACTTGATTGGCCATATCCATCAAAAAGCTCGGGCGTGAGTACAACGACAAAACAGACAGCAGCACGACGCCACAGATTACCGCGACCAAGAGTTGACGCAACCAAGGCTTCATCACGCAGCGGCTACCGTATGTTCACGTGCAATGGCATTTTCACGCACCGGTAAGTTGATCAAGGCTGCAAATACACCGAGAGCAATCGATATGTACCAGACGATGTCATAGCTGCCGGTCTTGTCATACAAGTAGCCACCTAACCAAACGCCCAAGAAGCTACCAATTTGGTGGCTAAAGAACACAAACCCGCTTAGCATCGATAAATGTGCTACGCCAAAAATTTGGGCCACCACCGCATTGGTTGGCGGCACGGTTGAAAGCCACAGCAAACCCATGGTGGCAGCAAAGACATAGACGCTCATCGGCGTGAGTGGTGCCAACAAAAACAAGCTGATGGCAATGGCGCGTGACAAGTAAATAAATGACAAGATTTTGCGCTTGGCCAAACGCTGTCCCAAGGACCCCGCTATGTACGTGCCAAACACGTTGAACAAGCCAATGAGGGCCAGTGCCATGCTGGCGACTTCGGGCGACAGTCCTTTGTCTTTAAGGTAGCTGGGCATATGCACACCAATGAACACCACTTGGAAGCCGCACACAAAATAACCCGCCATCAGGAGCTGAAAGCTTGGATAGGCAAAAGCTTCACGTACCGCGTTAAGAATGGATTGATCGCGCTGAGGAGCTGCGCCTCCTGCAAAGCCAGGCTCACGAAGGCCAAATGCCAAGGGAATGACCATGATGGTGGCCAAACTCAGCATTACCAGCGCTTGCTGCCAGCCAAAGCTTTGGATGAGGAAACCTTCCGTGGGCACCATCAAAAACTGACCAAATGAGCCTGCTGCTGCTGCTACCCCCATGGCCCATGAGCGTTTTTCAGCGCTGACGTTACGTCCAATCACCCCGTAAATCACTGCGTAGGTGGTACCTGCTTGGGCAATGCCGATCAGGACACCTGCAGAGGCGGTGAACATCGCCGTGGTGTCGGAATAAGCCATACCGACCAAACCCAGCGCATAGAGCACCGAACAAGTCACGATGACGCGAAATGCACCAAAACGATCGGCCAACATGCCAGAAAAAATACCTGCAAATCCCCAGGTGAGGTTTTGGATGGCAATGGCGAATGCAAAGTTTTCACGGGTCCAGTCTTGGGCTTGTGTGATGGGTTGCAGCCAAAGTCCAAAGCCGTGGCGCACCCCCATGGACAAAGTCACGATGGCGGCGCCACAAAAGAGAACTTGCCACATAGGCAAAGTTTTGGGTGATGGATGGTTCATAGAGGACTACTTTAACTAAAACCTACAATGCCCGCCCATGGCTACCAAGCAACCCACCTCCCCGCCCCAGTACTCCGAAGGTTCAATTCGTGTTCTCAAAGGACTCGAACCTGTCAAACAACGTCCGGGCATGTACACCCGCACCGATAACCCCCTGCACATCATCCAAGAGGTGTTGGACAATGCCGCCGATGAGGCCTTGGCTGGACACGGCAAGAAAATTGGCGTGACTTTGCACATCGATGGCTCTGTCACCATCGATGACGATGGACGCGGCATTCCATTTGGCTTGCACCCTGAAGAAAAAGCACCGGTGATTGAGCTTGTTTTTACCCGTTTGCACGCTGGTGGCAAGTTCGACAAGGGCAAGGGCGGCGCTTATAGTTTTTCGGGCGGTTTGCATGGTGTGGGGGTGAGCGTGACCAATGCACTGGCCAAGCGCATGGAGGTCACTTCGTATCGCGAAGGCCAAGTGGCCCGCCTGGTGTTTTCTGCCGGAGACGTGATCGAACCTTTAACGTTGCGCCAACAGGCTAATGGGGACCGTAAGTTGGGTACTTCAGTGCGTGTGTGGCCCGACGCCAAATACTTTGAATCCTCGGCACTGCCGATGAGCGAGCTGGTCCATCTACTGCGCAGCAAGGCCGTGTTGATGCCAGGTGTCAGCGTGACACTGGCCAACGAAAAAAGCAAAGAAACCCAAAACTGGCTCTACAAAGGCGGCTTGCGCGACTATCTGATGCAGTCGCTTAACGGTGAGTTGGTGATCCCCATGTTCGAGGGCGATGGCTACGCCGACAGCAACCACGACAGCTTTGCAGAAGGCGAGGGCGCTGCTTGGGCGGTGGCTTTCACCGAAGATGGTCAGCCGGTGCGCGAGAGCTACGTGAACCTGATTCCCACCAGCGCGGGCGGCACGCATGACAGCGGCTTGCGCGATGGTTTGTTCACGGCGGTCAAGAGCTTCATTGAGTTGCATGCCTTGCTGCCCAAAGGCGTGAAGCTGTTGCCTGAAGACGTGTTTGCCCGTGCCAGCTATGTGCTGAGCGCCAAAGTCTTGGACCCCCAGTTCCAGGGCCAAATCAAAGAGCGTCTCAACTCGCGCGATGCTGTGCGCCTTGTGTCTAGCTATGTGCGGCCCACCATGGAGTTGTGGCTCAACCAGCACGTGGAATACGGCAAAAAGCTGGCGGAGCTGGCGATCAAGGCGGCGCAAAGCCGCCAAAAGGCGGGGCAAAAAGTTGAAAAGCGTAAAGGCTCAGGCGTGGCCGTGCTGCCTGGCAAGCTGACCGACTGCGAAAGCAAAGACATCGCCCACAACGAGGTGTTTTTGGTCGAGGGTGACTCTGCTGGCGGCAGCGCCAAGATGGGGCGCAACAAAGAAAACCAAGCCATCCTGCCGCTGCGCGGCAAAGTGCTCAACACCTGGGAGGTCGAGCGCGACCGCTTGTTTGCCAACAACGAAATTCACGACATTTCGGTAGCCATCGGGGTTGACCCACATGGCCCCAACGACAGCCCCGATATGAGCGGCTTGCGCTACGGCAAGGTGTGTATCTTGAGCGATGCCGACGTGGATGGCTCGCACATCCAAGTGCTGCTGCTCACGCTGTTCTTTCGTCACTTCCCCAAGCTCATTGAAGCAGGCCATGTGTATGTGGCCCGCCCCCCCTTGTTTCGCGTCGATGCGCCCGCACGTGGCAAAAAACCAGCCTCCAAGGTGTATGCCTTGGACGACGGCGAACTTACCGCCATTCTTGACAAGTTGCGCAAAGACGGCGTACGCGAAGGTTCCTGGAGCATCAGCCGCTTTAAAGGTTTGGGTGAAATGAGCGCTGAGCAACTGTGGGACACCACCCTCAACCCAGACACCCGTCGTTTGATGCCCATACAACTGGGAGCGTTGGACTTCTTGCAGACCGAAGGTTTGATCACCCAACTCATGGGCAAAGGCGAAGCCGCTGCCCGGCGCGAGCTGATGGAACTGCATGGCGATTCGATTGAGATTGACGTATGACCGATTTGTTAAACCCAGACCTGCCTACCGCTGACAACGAGGGTGATATCGCACTGGGCCACTATGCCCAGCGTGCTTACCTTGAGTACGCCCTGAGCGTGGTCAAAGGCCGAGCCTTGCCCGATGTGTGCGACGGCCAAAAACCCGTGCAGCGACGCATTCTGTATTCCATGTCCCGCATGGGCTTGGGCTTCAGTGGCCCCAACAACAACACGGGCGCCAAACCGGTCAAGTGCGCCCGCGTGGTGGGTGATGTGCTGGGTCGCTACCACCCGCACGGCGACAGTGCTGCGTATGAAGCACTGGTGCGAATGGCCCAAGACTTCGCGCAACGCTATCCGCTGATTGATGGACAAGGCAACTTTGGCTCACGCGATGGTGACGGCGCGGCAGCGATGCGCTACACCGAAGCCCGCCTAGCCAAAATTACGACCTTGCTGCTGGACGAAATTGACGAAGGCACGGTGGACTTTCAGCCCAACTACGACGGCTCCACCGAAGAGCCTAAGCAGTTGCCGGCGCGTTTGCCGTTTGCCTTGCTCAATGGTGCAAGTGGTATTGCCGTGGGCATGGCCACCGAGATTCCGAGCCACAACCTGCGTGAAGTGGCCGATGCTTGCGTGGCTCTGATCAAGTCGCCCAAGCTGAGCGACGAAGAGCTGCTGCAGATCTTGCCCGCGCCTGATTACCCAGGTGGCGGTCAAATCATCAGCAGTGCCTCCGACATTGCCGATGCCTACCGCACCGGACGCGGCTCGCTCAAAGTGCGTGCCCGTTGGGTCATTGAGGACTTGGCCCGTGGCCAATGGCAACTGGTGGTCAACGAGTTGCCACCGGGGGTGAGTAGCCAGCGCGTGCTGGAAGAAATTGAAGAACTGACCAACCCCAAAGTCAAAGCAGGCAAAAAGGCTTTGTCGCCTGAACAAACACAGCTCAAGGCCTCGGTCTTGGCCGTGTTGGATGTGGTGCGTGACGAGTCGAGCAAAGATGCGCCGGTTCGTTTGGTCTTCGAGCCCAAGACCCGTACGATTGAGCAGCAAGAACTCATCACCACCTTGTTGGCGCACACCAGCCTCGAGACGTCATCGTCCATCAACCTCACCATGGTGGGGTTGGACGGTCGCCCGGTGCAAAAGTCTCTGCGCGACATGCTCACCGAGTGGATTGAGTTTCGCCAAAGCACCATCCTGCGCCGATCGCGGTACCGATTGAACAAAGTACTCGACCGCATCCACATCTTGGAAGGTCGTCAACTGGTCTTGCTCAACATCGACGAGGTGATTGCAATCATCCGTCAGAGCGATGAGCCAAAACAGGCCTTGATGGAGCGCTTCCAACTCAGCGAGCGACAAGCCGACGACATTTTGGAAATTCGCTTGCGCCAGTTGGCGCGTCTGGAAGCCATCAAGATTGAGCAAGAGCTCAAAGAGCTGCGCGAAGAGCAAGCCAAACTCGAAGACATCGTGGGCAACCCCGTAGCCTTGCGTCGACTGATGGTGAAAGAAATCGAAGCCGATGCCAAGCAGTTCTCTGACGCGCGCCGCACTTTGATTCAAGAAGAGAAAAAAGCCGTGGCCGAAGTCAAAGTGATTGACGAACCTGTCACGGTAGTGGTCTCAGAAAAGGGCTGGGTGCGAGCCCGGACCGGCCATGGGCATGACCCTGCCAGCTTTGCTTTCAAGTCGGGGGACGGTTTGTATGGCACGTTTGAGTGCCGCACTGTGGACACCTTCATCGCCTTCGGCTCGAACGGCCGTATTTACTCTGTACCCATATCGGTGCTGCCAGGGGCGCGTGGTGATGGGCAACCTGTGACCACCTTGGTGGATCTCGAGACTGGTACCCACTTGCTGCATTACGTGGCTGGTCCTTCGAGCGCGACTTATTTGCTCAGCAGCTCGGGGGGCTATGGTTTCATGGCCAACATTGAACACATGATTTCGCGCAACAAAGGCGGTAAGGCTTTTATGACATTGGGCGAGGGCGAGGCCTTGTGCAGACCATCTCCCATCAGCGGCGGCTCTGGGGCTGTCCCTTTGGCCGTTGCTACGCATGTGGCTTGTGCGTCTGTCGGCGGCCGCTTCTTGACCTTTGAGTTGTCCGATCTCAAATTGATGGAGAAGGGAGGTCGCGGTTTGATGCTGATTGACCTAGAAACCAAAGATACCTTAGCTGGTGCAGCGGCTTACACCCGCAGCGTGCGCATTGAAGGCGTGGGTCGAGGCGGCAAGCCGCGCGAAGAAACCCTAGAAATTCGCAGCTTGAACAACGCCAAAGCCGCGCGTGCCAAAAAAGGTAAAGTGGCCGACTTGGGCTTCAAGCCAAATGCGGTGGTGCGCATCGAGTAAGCCAATGCCAATGTAAAAAAGCGGCTCAACGAGCCGCTTTTTTATGGGGATCAATGTATCAGGCCTTAGCTTTGACTGCCGCAGCAGGAGTGGCTGGGTCTGATTCTTTCTTGGGTGGGCTGCAATCGAAGCACACAAACATCGAGGAACCCAAGATGCGCTTGAATGAGCCATTGTTGCGGGGCTTGTGCACGCCGCATTTGATGCAGCTCATGGTGTCACCGGTGCGGCCAAGGCCTTCAAAAGGTGAACCGCCCTTTTTTGACTTGTAGCGCAGTCCGTCGTTGGAAATCTCTGTTTTTTCTGGGCGTGACATTGTTTTTGTTCTCTGAGACAAAAATGCTATTTTCGCAAATTTATCAAGCCACTTTGACCATTGAGCGAAAAAGCCGACTGAATTAACGGAAAAATCTCTTCGAGTAGCGTAAAAGTGCCGGTCCGAAGCGTTTTGACAGCGTATGCCGGTATTTTGCGAACAGAACATAGGCTGGATCTAGCATAGGCTTGAGCCAGGGCCGTGACAGCACCCAGGCCATGGCAGGCAGATTGGCCAATTGATAAGCGTGGACGAAGACCGGTACCCCCACCAATACCTGGCCGCTGGCAAGACGACCATGAATTTGTGCCAAGGCCGCTTCACATGAAATCTGGTGAGCTTTGGCCTCAAAGTTGGCCTCGGTTACATCCACAAATGCGAGCTTGCCTTGACCGTTTCGCGACTGCAGGAAGTGAATTTCTGCTTGGCAAAGTGGGCATTGACCGTCGTAATACAAGGTAAGTTCAGTTGCGTCGCGCATTCAAAAAGCTTTATAAAAAGCAAACAATAATTGGGATTGACATAGGCTAGCACAGGAAGTTCTTACAAGTGACCTCACCACACCCACCTCACGCCTCCTACGAATCTTGGATGCAGGACATATTGTTCAGGGCTCAAAGTCCAGATGCAGCGCATGTTTTTACACATCTGATCACGGAGGATGCCTTGGCTCAGGCCCGAGCAGCTGACGCTGCCAGTTTATCTGGCGCTCCTCTTGGGGCCTTGCATGGTCTGCCGATCACACTCAAAGACAATTTCGATGTTGCAGGGCAAACCACCATGTCGGGCACCCTCGTGTGTCAAGGCGAATCGTTTGCAACTCAGGATGCGCCTGTAGTTCAGCGTTTACGAAAGGCAGGCGCGGTCTTGTTGGGAAAAACCAATATGAGTGAGTTTGCATTTTCTGGGGTGGGAATCAACCCACACTACGGAACACCTTTAAACCCCTGCGATGCACACTTACCCCGTGTGCCTGGCGGCTCGTCAGCGGGAGCTGCTGTATCTGTAGCATTAGGGCTAGCTTTTGCGGCTTTGGGCACGGATACGGGTGGCTCCATTCGAATTCCATCAGCGTTGTGCGGCCTAGTCGGATTCAAAGGCACCCAATCGCGCATTCCGCTGAAGGGTGTTATGGAGTTGTCTAGATCCTTGGATACAGTGGGCGTCATTGCCCGGAATGTTCGGGCATGTATGAATGTTGACGCCGTTGTATCGCAAATGACCATGCCGGTTCAGTCCGCCGACTTACGCCAAGTTCGATTTGCCGTTCCACAAACGCTGATGTTGGATGACATGGAGCCTGCAGTCGTGGATGCCTTTGAGCGCGCGCTTACGCTGATTTCAGCTGCAGGAGCTGAAGTCGTGGATATCCCTTTCACAAGCTTGGGGGATATCGCAACGCTAAGCTCACCAGGTGGTTTTTCTCCTGTCGAGGGATATGCAGCACATCACGCCCGCCTGGCCCGTGCCCCCAGTCTGATTGACCCGCGTGTGATGGCCCGTATGACCCTTGGTCGCGATGTGAGCGCGCTGGACTATATAGGGTTATTGGATCGTCGAAGAGCTTGGATTTTTGAGGCTGAAGAGGTCATGCAAGGTTTTGATGCCATGCTCAGTCCCACGGTGCCCATCTGTGCACCAGAACTAGCGCCTTTGCTAGCCAGCGATGAGGCTTTTTTTAAAGTAAACCGGTTGTTGTTGCGCAATCCGTCTGCCATCAATTACTTGGATGGGTGTGCGTTCAGTTTGCCTTGTCAACCAGAAAATGCCTTGCCGGTGGGCTTGATGGTCTCAGGTTTGCGTGGTCAGGATAGCCAATTGGCCAGCATTGCCTTGGCCTTAGAGGCCTTGTTGGCTTGAATAACCCGATATCGAGCGACTCGACTTTACAAAATAGATATGCTGATTTCCTTCAACTGGCAGACAATTAAGACTCAATTTTGAGAGGAGCAAGATAGTGTCTACTTATTCCTTATTGCGTCGTTGGGTCTTTGGGTTGCTGCTGTTGATGACGGCTTGTTTGGCGCAGGCCTACGGCCCAAGAGGTGTGCATGTGTATCGCCATGGTGGATGGGGTTATGACCCTTGGATTGCGCCTTTGATGTTTGGTGCAGCGGTTGGGACCACGCTCTATTTTTCTCGGCCATATCCTGTGGTGCCAGGTTCTACAGTGATCATCACAAACCCACCTGCCGTCGTGATGCAAAATCCTCCCCCTGTTACTTGGATTCAGGGTGGCTCGGCACCAGCCCCAGTCGAGGCCTACTATTGTCGCGAGTCTGCCCAATACTTTCCAGCCGTACAAACCTGTCTCAGCCCTTGGCTAGTGGTCAACCCTCAATAAGCCGTTGAGTTTTCTTTCTACCCTGTCATCCACAGAGCTACAAGCTGCGTTGAAGGTGTGACCTTGTGGTCATAGATTGCAAAATGCAAGGAGAGATCTTCCATGAAACGTATTCCTAACGCGTTGCTTTGTTTATTGGTTTGCACCGTCGTGTTGCCTGCACAGGCCTACGGTGGCGGTCATGGTAGACATGGTCACGGTCATGCGCACCACGGTGGTTGGCGCAATGACTGGGTGGCGCCAGTATTAGGGGCTGCTTTGGTTGGCAGTGTGATTTATTCCGCCAGCACGCCCAGTTATGCGGTAGCACCACCTGTGGTGATGGCCCAGCCTTCGATGTATCCCAATCGGGTGGCCTACTTTTGCAGTACGGCGCAGCAGTATTACCCCAATGTACAAAGTTGCAACGTACCTTGGCAGTTGGTTAGTTATTGAACGCCTGGCGTGCTTAGAGCATCGGTTAAAGCGCGATGAATTCTTTATGTCCTTGTCGGTTTGAATATCTGACCTTGCCGCCCATGGTCTCGATTTCAACGCGCGCACTGCGTTCGCCATAAACATGCCGCTTGAGCCAAGCTAACTCGTCTTGCATTGCTTGTTCTCCCGCCACTGATCGGCTCCAGCAGCGTAAGTCGGCAGACCATCGGTAATTGCGGGATTTGAGAATGTCCTTGGTTTCAAAAGGCGAGCCGACAGCACTCACTTTTTTATGGGGCTGGTTAAGGGTTTCAAGCAGGGCGAGCAAGGCGGTGCGTTGGCTGTTAGGGAGGACGTGGTTCAGTAAAAAAAGCAAAGCCCAACAATCGGTTTCTGCCCGATGAGCCTCATAAAAGTAGCCTTGCGTGCTCAGTAAATATTCCAACTTGGCCGAACCAAAGCCTTCTTTACGCCAATCAATGTCTTGGATGCTGCAAGCCCAATTCAGTTGCTCAAAAATTGGCCAGCGCGCTTCAACAAATGGGCGGTCGAATTTGGCATTGTGTGCAATCACCACATCAACACCTTGCATCAAACGTGCCACGCTTTCGTCGTCGATACGGCGGCCTTTGACCATGTCATCCGTGATGTGGTGGACCTCAATCGTCTCTGGAGGAATTGGAAAACCCGGATCCTCCAATTCGTCAAATACGCTCAACACTTTGAAAACCGATCCTGTGATTGGGTCGAATTCAAAGACAAGCATGCCAAGTTCAATCACACGATCACCTTGCGCATCAAAGCCAGTTGTTTCGGTATCTAAGACCACACCCTTGCAAATGCGTTGCCCAAGCAGGGGGGGGGTGAAGGTGTGTTGAGGCATCAAACGTCTAAGCACGCGATAGTCGGGGTGCTGCTCCACTTGTCTGGCCAATTGCTCTATATTTTGTGTCATAGGTCGATCCATTTGAGATTTAGGCATGGTCAGCCTGACTGGCATTGCGATGCTTCAGCTTTTGACCAAAATGCCAGGCCAGGCCAGCAACACCGACAGCGTCAATGCCGATCACATGGGCGGAATCTGTGTAGGTCATCAACTTGGCCAATACCAAAACCCCCAATGATTGACCCAAAAACAAAGCCCCAGCAAATAAGGTCACGCTGGTGCCCCGAGCGCTTGGCACCATTTGCGTCGCTTTGGCTTGCATGGTGTTGTGAAACATGGCAAACCCAAAACCGGCCAAGAAGCAAGCCGGAATTGCCAAGGGCCACCAAGGGGTGAATGCCACCACGCCAAAGCACACACTGAGCAAACTTCCGCCATAACGTGCCAAAGAAACTTCACCGAAACGACGAATGGTGTATTTGGCAGTTGCCATGTAAAGCATGCCACCAAATCCAAACAACGCGGTGGTTCCACCGGCAAGCGTCAGTGAGATGGTGTGCGTGTGGTGGAGGTGGGAGGCTGTGATGGCCAACACGCCAAATACCAAACCTCCCTCTATCAATGCAACGCTCAGCAGCGCACGCGCCCAAGGGTCGCGTGCGACTTGAACAAGTTGTCCGACGAAACCATGTTCGGATTCGAAGGGTTCGCTTGGTGCCTCAATGTGGCGCCAATGTCGCCAAAGCATGAAACTCACCCCGCCAAACAAGATGGCGACCATGGCAAAGGCCCAGCGCCACCCCAAGGTATCGGTCAGCAGGCCCCCAAACAATTGTCCAGCCGTGATGCCCAACATGGTGCCCAAACCAACACGGGCTAATGTTTCTTGGCGGCGTTCGTAATGAACTTGGTCTCCAACCCACGCCATCGACAACGGAATGATGGCCGCTGTTGATACCGCTGTTCCAATGCGAGCCATGATCAAAAAATTCAAGCTTCCACTGAAGGCTGATAAAAAAGAACCCACACTGCATGCCAAAGTGGCCAGCATCACCACTTTGTATTTCCCCCAACGGTCACCGACTGGCCCAAAAACCAGCTGCATCAATCCATAGGTGATGGCGAACATCGACACGACTTGTGCGACTTCATTGATGGGAGCACTGAAAACCCGGGACAACTCCGGCAGCATGGGGTCGCAAATCCGTTGAATGGTCATGCTCGCAAACGTGGCAAGCGATAACAGAAAAATCGCTCGTCGATTGGCGAGTGACAGTTCGTGTAGGGCAGGGCGGGGAGGTAGGTCAGAGTTCAAAGCTTTTGTACTTTACTACGAGGGTTTGTACTCGGTGAGCCCAAGCTGTCGCCTGTGTCAAATCATTGAATTTGTAGAATATCCGTCAAATACTTTAAAAACTACAAAAACTACATTAGGGCTTAGTATCCTTGGATGAGAAAAAAACTGTCATACGGGGTGGTACTGCTTGTTCTGCTGATTTCTCAAGTCTTAAGTTTGCTGAAAGAACGCAGCAACTGGGGGGATGTACAAGCGAGTGCCACACCACAAAATCCTGTCGAAGTTCTAGGTGTTTATTTCACCCCTCCTGCAGGGGCTGCCAATGCCATCGTTAAAGCGATTGATAACAGTCAACAAGAGATTTTGGTACAAGCCTATGGATTTACACACAACGCTATTGCCCAAGCGTTACTGCGTGCCCATGGGCGTGGTGTCTCAGTGCGAGTTTTATTGGATGAAAAAAGTACACATACCAACCGTTACGTGATTGATTTGTTGAACCAAGGGCGAGTTTCTTTGCGTGAAGATGGCAAGCACGCGATCTCTCATAACAAGGTCATGGTGATCGATGAGTCTGTGGTCATCACTGGCAGCTTCAATTTCACAAATTCCGCAGAAACACGGAATGCTGAAAATTTATTGATTCTTAAATCGGTTGATCTTGCCAGTCAGTACAAAATGCAGTGGCAAACTCACTGGGCCCACAGCGTTGAATAAATGGCAAATTTAGTCTGCCCGCTCTAAAGCAATGCTTTGTCTCGCTTTAAAGCTTGTCAATCTGCGTTTTGTCTCTAAAATTCATTTCATGCTGCACTGCAATAGGGAAGCCCCTACCTAGGCAAGCTCTGAGCAGTTTCCAGACCTTTTATTTTTTTGGAGAATTGAAATGACCCTGACCCCTGAACAAGTGATCGCAGCCAACAAAGCCAATCTGGAAACATTGGTTGGCCTAACCAGCAAAGCCTTTTCTGGTCTAGAGCAATTGATCGAGTTGAACTTGGCCGCTGCAAAATCCACTTTGGCTGATTCCCAGCAGCAAGCCCATTCTGCTTTGAGCGTCAAAGATGCGCAAGAGTTGTTGGCTTTGCAAGCAAGCCTGTTCCAGCCGCTGGCTGAAAAAGCAGTGTCTTACAACCGCCATTTGTATGAAATCGCTACGGGCACCGGCGCTCACTTCACCAGTGCGGTTGAAGAGAAAATGGCCGATGCGCAAAAAACTTTTGCCACCATGATTGACACAGCCACCAAGAATGCACCTGCAGGCTCAGAGGCCGCTGTCGCTGCTTTTAAAACTGCGGTGTCCGCTGGTAACAATGCATTGGAATCGGTTCAAAAAGCTGTCAAGCAAGCCTCTGATGTTGCCGAAACCAGCTATAAAAACATGGCTTCAACGGCCTTGAATGCTGGTAAATCAACTCCCAAGAAGCGTTAATCTTCCCAATTCGCGCATGGCTTGAATCGGCACCTGAGGGTGCCGTTTTTTTTGGTCAAATACTCTTAAACAAACGGAGGTGTGTTTGGACAAAGTCAATGGTGTGGTGATTGGCGCAGGGGTCGTGGGATTGGCGGTAGCCAAGGCTTTGATCCAGGCAGCACCTTTGGGGGCCAAAGATTGGTTGGTGCTTGAGGCAGCAAGCGCGATAGGTACTGGCACGAGTTCTCGCAATAGCGAGGTCATCCATGCCGGCATTTATTACCCCAGGGGCTCCCTCAAAGCCCGGTTATGCGTCCAGGGGGGGGAGATGCTTTATGCCTATGCCCTCGAGCGTGGCATCGGACACCAACGCTGTGGCAAATTGATTGTTGCAACGGATGAGGCCGAGCTCAGTGCCCTACAAGCTGTCTTGACGAAAGCTCAAGAAAATGGCGTGAAGGGAATGCGTTGGTTAGATAGATCTCAAGCTCGCAAGATGGAACCCGAGTTGTCGTGTGTCGCTGCGCTGCATTCCCCGAATACCGGCATCATCGACAGCCATGGCTTGATGCTGAGTTTGCAAGGAGATTTCGAAAATGAAGGAGGTTTAGTGGCCTTCAACTCCGCAGTCACTGCTGCGGTCTGTACCTCAAAAGGCATCGTGCTGCATATGGCAGATGGCAGTGAATTGATGGCTGAGAGGGTCGTCAACGCCGCAGGTTTGACCGCGCCTTGGTTGGCTGCTAAGTTTGAGGGGCTTTCTCACGCGCATGTCCCCGCTGCGTATTTTGCAAAAGGCAACTACTTCACACTTGCTGGCAAATCGCCTTTCTCGCATTTGATTTATCCAGTTCCTCAATTCGCGGGTTTAGGTGTGCACCTGACCCTTGATCTGGGTGGGCAGGCCAAATTTGGGCCTGATGTTCAGTGGGTTGACTCCCCTGACGATCTGCTTGTTTCAGTCGACCACGAACAAACCTTCTACCAAGAAGTTCGAAAGTACTGGTCGGGGTTACCGGATGGAGCCTTACAAGCGGGGTATGCCGGTATTCGCCCCAAAATTTCTGGCCCTCAGGACGTCGCTGCAGATTTTTGTATCCAAGGCCCGGCTGTACACGGTGTCAAGGGCTTGGTCAATTTGTTTGGAATTGAGTCGCCTGGCTTGACCAGCTCATTGGCGATTGGCGCAGAGGTTGCGCGCTTATTAAGCAAAACAGGAAACTAAGCCATGGTGCATCGGCGGGGCTTACTCATTTTTTCGTCAGTCTTGCTTTCTTTTGGGTGTTCGACACCGCCAAAATATCAACCAACGCTTGCCAGCCCCGAGGCGGTGTCTTCCAGTCCACTTACCGCTTCAAAAAAGCAAGACGTGGTCATCCAAGCCATAGCCATGTTGGATCGTCGTTATACCTATGGCGGAAAAAAACTACACACAGGCTTTGATTGCTCAGGTTTGGTGAGTTTTGTCTACAAGGAGTCTGCCGGCATTCCCATCAAGGGCAGCGCTTACGACATAGCAAGCGTGACTCAACCTATCCATGCTGAGCAAGCAAGCCCAGGCGACTTGGTGTTTTTCAACACATTGGGCAGTCCATTTTCACATGTTGGTATTTACATTGGCTCGGGAAAATTTATTCATGCAGCCAATGAAAAAACTGGCGTCAAGGTTGAGCGCCTGAACAGTCCCTACTGGGCACAGCGGTTTCAAGGTTTTCGAACGGTTCTTGCTTGATCAGTGTTGATCTCTTATGGCTTGTGCAGCTTGCTGAATCAGAGCAGGCCCTTGGTAAATCAAGCCGCTGTACATCTGAACCACGTCTGCGCCGGCCTTGATCTTTGCGACGGCATCCGCGCCACTGAAAACACCTCCCACTCCCATGATGGGAAATTGGGGGCCCAATGCCATACGCAGTTGTCGAATTACCGCATTGCTTTTTTCGAACACCGGTGCGCCTGACAAACCGCCTGTCTCTTGGGCATGTGGCATCCCTTGAACTGCTTCTCGGGTGATGGTGGTGTTGGTGGCGATCACACCCCAAGTAGGACTGGTTTCGTCAGCACAATGTCGCTTTAAGGTGCTGGCGATCACCTCAATCTGGTGTTCGTCTAAATCGGGTGCAATTTTGATGAACAAAGGCACATGCTTGTTGTGGTGAATGCTCAACTCTGACCGTCGTACAGACAAGGTGCCTATTAAAGCATCCAAAGCCTCGTCACTTTGTAATTCGCGAAGATTTTTGGTGTTGGGGCTAGAAATATTTACGGCAACGTAGTCTGCATAGGGGTACACACCGTCCAGGCACTTCAAATAATCATCGGCGGCGTGTTCCATAGGCGTTGCGCCATTTTTACCGATGTTGAGGCCCAATAGCATGGGCCTTTCAATGCCGTGATTGCGAAATTGTGCTTTTTGAACATTGCGCAAAAAAGCTTCCAAGCCCTCATTGTTAAATCCTAGTCGGTTGATCAACCCACGCGCTTTGCGTAAGCGAAAAATACGTGGCCGAGGATTGCCGGGTTGCGCTTTGGGTGTCACGGTACCCACTTCCACAAAGCCAAAACCCATGGCGGAGAAAGCATCAATGCACAAAGCGTTTTTGTCGAGACCTGCAGCCAATCCCACGCGATTGGGAAATTTCAAGCCAGCCAATGTGATGGGGTCATCAATACGTTGTTGCGCATAAGCCCATTGCAGTAGCGTGTTTTGCGTGCGCGCCAGAATGGTCAAGGTTTGCTCATGAACGGTTTCCGCGTCAACAGCAAAAAGTGCGGGGCGGAGCAGGGAATAGGGAAACAACGACATGGATAATCTCAAGCTTTGAATTGAACCCTGGATTTTCGCCCATGAGCACCCCCACATCTTCCGCCCCCTTGAGCCAAGACGAACTCAAAACCTTGGTCGGCCAAGCGGCCTTGCAATACCTGGTGCCCGGCGAGGTGGTCGGCGTGGGCACGGGCTCGACGGTGAACAAATTCATCGATGCACTGGCGACCATCAAAGACCACATCAAAGGTGCGGTGTCCAGCTCTGTTGCATCCACCGAACGTCTCAAGGCCCATGGCATTGCGGTGTTTGAAGCGTCAGACGTGGACAGTTTGTCGGTCTACATCGACGGTGCCGACGAGATTGATCACCAGGGCTACATGGTCAAAGGCGGGGGTGCGGCATTGACCCGCGAAAAGATTGTGGCGGCTCAGTCCAAGATGTTTGTTTGCATTGCGGATGAGAGCAAATTGGTCGACACCTTGGGTGCTTTTCCATTGCCGGTGGAGGTCATTCCCATGGCCACTGCCCGTGTGATCCGCCAATTCGCGGCCATGGGCGGCATGGCCACGGTGCGTTTGAAAAATGGCCAAGCGCTGGTCACTGACAACGGTCAGCACATCGTTGACGTGACGGGCCTGAAAATTGAGGATCCCTTGACCTTTGAAACCGTGGTCAGCCAATGGCCTGGCGTGGTGACGGTCGGGGTCTTTGCCCATCAAAAAGCCCAAGTGTGTTTGCTGGGCACCTCGACAGGCGTGAAGACCTTGACGTTCTAAGCTCGATGTTGCAAGGTTTTCTTAGGCCATGCCTTGGTGGCGCAACAAAGCATCCAGCTTTGGCTCCCGCCCACGGAACGCTTTGAACGACGCCATGGCCGGGCGACTGCCCCCGGCTTCCAAAATTTCCCTGCGGTAGCGGCGACCCGTCTCCACACTGGGCTCACCGTCGGCACCCACGGTTTCTTCAAAGGCGGCGTAGGCATCGGCACTGAGCACCTCGGCCCACTTGTAGCTGTAATAGCCAGCGGAATACCCGCCTGCAAAGATATGGCTGAAGGTGTGCGGTGTGCGGCTCCAGCTAGGTGCTGGCAGCACGGCCACCTCAGCGCGCACTTCGCGCAGCACCTGCATCACGTCTTGGGCGGCAGATGCTTCGGTGTGCAAGCGCATGTCAAAAAGCGAAAACTCAATTTGACGCAAGGTTTGCAAACCACTTTGGAAGTTCTTGGCAGCCAACATTTTGTCGAACAGTGCGCGTGGCAGGGGTTCGCCCGTGTCCACGTGCGCCGTCATGTGGCGTAGCACGCTCCATTCCCAGCAAAAGTTTTCCATGAATTGGCTGGGCAGCTCCACCGCATCCCATTCCACACCGCTGATGCCAGACACATCGCGCTCGTTGATTTGGGTCAGCAAGTGGTGCAAGCCGTGGCCGCACTCGTGGAACAGGGTGATCACATCGTCGTGTGTGAGCAGGGGTGGTTTGCCACCCACGCCCTCCGCAAAGTTGCACACCAAGTGCGCCACAGGCGTTTGCAGCTGCTGGGTGTCGGGTCGCAGCCAGCGAGCGCGCACGTCGTCCATCCAGGCGCCGCCGCGTTTGCCTGAGCGGGCACCTGGGTCGAGGTAGAACTGACCGACCAACTGACCCGCACGCTCAATCCGGTAGAACTCGACGGCAGGGTGCCACACCGGTGCGCTGTCGCGGCGGATGCTGACCTCAAACAAGGTCTCCACAATTTTGAACAAACCTGCCAACACCTTGGGCGCCGTGAAGTAGGGCTTGACCTCTTGCTCGCTGAACGCGTAGCGCGCTTCTTTGAGCTTTTCTCCGATGTAGGGCCAGTCCCAGGCTTGGGGTTCTGGCAGGTTCAGCTGCTCGGCGGAGAAGGCGCGCATTTCAGCCACGTCTTTTTCGGCAAAGGGGCGTGCGCGTTGTGCCAAGTCACGTAAAAAGGCCATCACCTCAGCGGGTGTTTGGGCCATCTTCGTCGCCAGAGACACTTCGGCGTGGTTGGCGTAACCCAGCAGCTGCGCTTCTTCTTGGCGCAGCGCCAAGATGTCTTTGATCCAGGGCGTGTTGTCTTGCTCGGTCTTGCCCGCTTGCACCGCTTGCGATTGGTCCGAGGCCCGTGTGGCGTAGGCGCGGTAGAGCTTTTCGCGCAATGCGGAGCTGTGCGCGAACTGCATCACCGGCAGATAGCACGGCATTTTCAAATTCAATTTGTGGCCGGCCACGCCATCTTTCTCAGCGGCGGCGCGCGTGGCCTGCAACACATCGTCAGGCACCCCTGCCAACTCGTCGGCATTGACGACGAGTGACCATTGGTCGGTCGCGTCCAGCACGTTCTCGCTGAACTTTTGGCTCACTTCGGCATGACGCTCTTGAATGGCTGCAAAGCGCGCTTTGGCCTCGCCTTCAAGCTCGGCGCCTGACAGCACAAAGTTGCGCATCGCCAGTGTGTGGGCACGCTGCTGCTCGGCGTTAAGGCTTCTCAACGGGATGGCCTTGTACTTGGCATACAAACGTTCGTCGGCCCCCAGACGAGTCCAAAACTCGGTCACACGGGGCAAGGCCTCGGTGTAGGCGGCACGCAGCTCAGGCGTGTCTGCCACCGAATGCAGATGGCTGACGGCACCCCAAGCACGACTGAGCTTTTCGGTGGCCACATCCAGCACGCTGGCAATGGCCTGCCAGTCGGCTGGGAAGTCGGCACCGGTGACTTTTTCCAGGGCTTGGTTGGCATCGGCCAGCAGCGGGTCAAGCGCCGGCGCAATGTGCTCGGGCCGGATGGCATCAAACAGGGGATGGTCGTTGAAGTCGAGCAGGGGGTTGGCGTGTGACATGTGGAAAATTTCTTTGATTCAGTGCTCAGCAGATAAGGCACGTTTGGCCGATTCCAAGGTGTTCACCAACAACATGGTGATGGTCATCGGGCCCACGCCCCCGGGCACGGGGGTGATGAAACTGGCCACTTGGCTCACACCGTCAAAGTCAACGTCACCACACAGCTTACCTTCTTCGTTGCGGTTCATGCCCACGTCCAACACCACAGCACCGGGTTTGACCATGTCGGCCGTCAGCACATTGCGCTTGCCCACCGCCGCCACGATCACGTCTGCTTGCAAGGTGTGCGCTTTGAGGTCTGGGGTGGCACTGTGGCAAATGGTGACGGTGGCGTTTTGTTGCAGCAGCATCAGCGCCATGGGTTTGCCCACGATGTTGCTGCGGCCAATCACTACCGCGTGCTTGCCGCGCAGGTCGTAGCCAATGCTCTCGATCATCTTCATGCAGCCATAAGGCGTACAGGGCCAAAACCCTGGCATGCCCGTCATCAAAGCACCTGCGCTGGCGATGTGAAAACCGTCCACGTCCTTGGCTGGACTGATGGCTTCAATCACCTTTTGGGCGTCGATGTGGGCAGGCAAGGGCAGTTGCACCAAGATCCCGTGGATCTGTGGATCGTTGTTGAGCGCTTCGACACGCGCCAACAAATCAGCCTCGCTCATCGTGGCCTCGTATTTTTCAAGCACCGAATGCAGTTCGGCATCTTGGCAGGCCTTGACCTTGTTGCGCACATAGACCTGGCTGGCAGGGTTGTCGCCCACCAGTACCACGGCCAAGCCCGGGGTGAGGCCTTGGGCCTTGAGCGCTGCGGTGTCTGCGGCCACTTGGGCGCGGATTTGCTGGGAGAGGGCGTTGCCGTCGATGCGTTGTGCGGTCATGGTCAAAGAAAAGTGAAAACGCCCGTGGTCAACGGGCGTCTGGGGCGGATGGGGGGCGGACGGCTCAAGCTTTTGCTGCGTTTTGTCCAAGCGCAGTTTTTAGCAAGTCGGCCACAGTGTTGGCGTTGAGCTTTTCCATGATGTTGGCGCGGTGGGCTTCTACGGTTTTGATGCTGATGCCCAAGTCGTCCGCGATTTGCTTGTTCAGGCGTCCCGCCACAATGCGTTCGAGCACTTGTGCTTCGCGACCTGTCAGCTTGGCCATCAAGGCATCACGGCTGGCGGCTTGTTGGAAGTCGGCAAAAGCGTCTTTGGCGTGTTCCAGCATGCGCTCGACCAAGCTCACCAAATCGTCTTCTTTGAAGGGTTTTTGGATGAAATCCATGGCACCTTTTTTCATGGTGTTCACAGCCATGGGCACATCGCCATGGCCTGTGATGAACACGATGGGCAAGGGCGATTTGCGCTCGATCAGTTTGTCTTGCAGTTCCAAGCCCGTCATGCCACCCATGCGGATGTCAACAATCAAGCAGGCCACTTCGCGGGCGTCATAGCGACTCAGAAAAGTTTCAGCGGAGTCAAAGCAACGGACACGGTAGTCCTTGCCTTCCAACAACCATTGCAGCGAATCGCGCACAGCCTCGTCATCATCAACGACGTAGACCGTACCTTTTTTGGGAATCAAACTCATGCAGATGCTCCGAGGGTACGGGCCGGTATCCAGAAGGAAAATCGGCAGCCCGTAATTTGGTTGGCATTGTAGAGGTTCTCGGCCTTCATGCGTCCCTGGTGTGATTCGACGATGGTGCGACATAAGTTAAGGCCAATTCCCATGCCCTCTGGCTTGGTTGAAAAGAATGCTTCAAACAATCGCTCCATCACTTCAGGGGCCAATCCTCGACCAGTGTCGGTGACAGAAAACTCCACCACAGATTGGCCATCTTCCAGGCGTGGCATGACTTTGAGTTCAACATTGCGACCCGACATAGGGCGGTTTGCCAAGTCCACAGATTCGGCGGCATTTTTCATCATGTTGACCAACACCTGTTCAATCAAGATCGGGTCCACATGGAGTTTGGGCAGACGCGGCGCGATCATCTGTGACAGACGCACTTGGCGCCGACGCAATTCGATGTCGACCAACTCGACGGCTTCGATCACCATGGGGGCTACTTCAGCAAACGTACGGTTGGGTTCGCTGCGTTTCACGAAGCTGCGTATGCGTTGGATGATTTGCCCTGCACGTTGGGCTTGGTGCGCTGTTTTTTCAAGTGCCTTGAGCAAATCATCTTCCGTCAAGCTCTGAGACTTGATGCGAGAAACCATGCCATTGCAGTAATTGTTGATGGCAGTAAGGGGTTGGTTGAGCTCATGTGCGACGCTAGACGCCATTTCACCCATGGTAATCAAACGGCTGGCCGACTGGGCTCGTTCGGCTTGTGCTTGCGACTGCTCTTCAGCTTGTCGTCGTGGTGTGATGTCTGTGGCAATCACCATTTGGGCTAAACGACCATCTACCCAATTCAGGTAGCGTGATCTCACCTCTAGCCATTTATGAAGACTGGGCACATAAACTTCTGCGTTTTCGCTGCTGACCTCGGTCAACCCATCGGTTGGAAAACCCACCAAAGGGTCATCCGCATCGCTCGCTTCATCACTTCTGTTGGTCAATTGTTGCGTCGGAAGGCCAGCTTGCTCGACCAAACTCAAGTGACCCTGAGTGGATGCATTGAACCATTGACGATAAAGTTTGTTCGCAAACAACAGTTCTTGGCTACCAAGCGGCGCTACGGAGACCGAAGCATCCAATCCTTCGAGCACAGTTGTGAAACGATCGTGAGAAGCCGATAGTTGCTCTCGGATGCGGTTGGGTTCGGTGATGTCGGTCATTGAAGTCATCCAACCCGTTTGCTGCCCTAACGCGTCAATCAGGGGGGACACATAAAGCCGTGCATCAAACAAGTGGCCGTCTTTGCGTTTCACACGCACCTGAAATCCACTGGACGTGGTGTTGCCTTGCAGTTCAAGTTTGAGTTTTTGTTCAAGGCTGATGCGGTCTTCGTCTGGCCAATACGGGAAAGGTGGGGTGCATCCCACCAATTCACTTTCTGTCCATCCTGTCATTTGGCAAAACGCGGTGTTCACATAAGTGATGCGACCTTTGAGGTCCATGGCGCGCATACCTGTGAGTACGGAGTTTTCCATAGCGCGGCGAAAGTTGGTTTCAGCCACCAAGGCTTGCTGGGCTTGTACCCGGCGGCGGGTATGCCGCCATGTGCCTATCAACATCCATGCGGTCATCAAACTCAAGGCCGTAACCAGCCAAAAAACGCCGTTGCCAATCAAGCCTTGTGACGTTCTGTAGGCTCTGGCGTGCAGTGTGAGTGCATAGCCCACAGGGGTTACTGGCACTTCATAGACATTGGTGCGGTTGAGCCATGGCAATACTTCGCTCACCTTTGGGCCGGGTTTATTGGCTTGTCCGGCAAGCACGGTATTGTTGACATCTCGCAATGAAACTGCGTACTTGCTGGTTATTTCGTTAGGAACGACATAACGAAAAATACCGTCTAACGGATATTCAGCCAAAATCACACCTTCAAAATTGGTGTGGTTCACGATGGGAACCTGCAATTGAATTTGACTGATCTTGTCTTGCAAATTGCTGGACTGTTGAATGGGCTGCGAATACACCGGCTGCAACAGGGCATGTGCTAAGTCAAAGGTGTCTTTGGTGGCTGTCTGAGTCAGCACATCACCGGTTTGGTGAATCATGGCTGGATTGGCGCTTGCGCTGGCGTAGGTCGAACGCACACGTCTTTGGCTGTCTAGCCAAGTGATGCTTGAGAGTTCAGGGCTTTGCTCCAATAGCAACTTGGCCTCAATGGCGAACTCCTTGGGGTTGGTGTCGCGATTGGCCACGTCCCGTGCTATTCGCATGATGTGTTCTTGGCGCTCGAGCAAACGCAACCGTAAACGCTGTTGGGCGTATTCCACATCGCGTCTGACAATTTCTTGTTCTCGGTCCATCTCTTCGTACTTCAAGTACCAAAGAGCAGTAGTAATGGCCAACAAAAAAAGCACGACAGCCACCAATGGACCAATAAGCGCAAAACGGTCTTGTTTGCTTGGACTTTGTTGCCGCCACCAAAGGTTCCACAAGACGAGCAAACTTTTGATAGGCGTTTGAATTCTTTGTTTAAACATGCCCCCCTAGTTTACAGAAACGACTTGGCTGCTTTTGTAAAATTTCATATTAAGAAATCAATGACCGCTATTTGAAATTTGTGGAATATTGTGGGACAATTCGATTAAAGTCGACCCTGATAAGTGCCATAACAAAGGAGACAAGCATGTCAGCACAACCGAACGACCTGCGCACATTTGCTGAGAATGATGCAGACACCCAAGAGACACGTGAATGGATGGACGCGCTCTCTGCTGTCATCAATGCAGAAGGCCCCGAGCGTGCGCACTTTTTGTTGGAACAGTTGCTCGAACATGCCCGCGAGAGCAGCATCGACATGCCGTTCTCAGCCAACACGGGTTACGTCAACACGATCGAACCCAGCCAGGAGGCTCATTGCCCTGGCAACATCGAGATTGAAGAGCGCCTGCGCGCTTACATGCGCTGGAACGCCATGGCCATGGTGGTCAAAGCCAATCGTCACAACCCAGAAGACGGTGGTGACCTAGGCGGACACATCGGATCGTTTGCCTCGTTGGCCCACATGTTCGGTGCGGGCTTCAACCACTTTTGGCACGCAGAAAACGAAAACCATGGCGGCGATTGCCTCTACATCCAGGGCCATGTGTCGCCCGGCGTTTATGCCCGTGCTTACCTAGAAGGCAGATTGACCGAAGAGCAATTGCTCAATTTCCGTCAAGAGGTCGATGGCAAGGGCTTGTCGAGCTACCCCCACCCTAAACTCATGCCTGAGTTTTGGCAGTTCCCTACCGTGTCTATGGGCCTTGGCCCTTTGATGGCCATTTACCAAGCTCGTTTTTTGAAGTACTTGCACGCCCGCGGCATCGCCAACACAGAAAACCGCAAAGTGTGGGTGTTCTGCGGCGACGGTGAAATGGACGAAGTGGAGTCTTTGGGTGCGATTGGTTTGGCCGCGCGCGAAAACCTTGACAACCTGATCTTCGTGGTGAATTGCAACTTGCAGCGTTTGGACGGCCCCGTGCGTGGCAACGGCAAGATCGTTCAAGAGCTCGAAGGCGAATTCCGTGGCTCTGGCTGGAACGTGATCAAACTGCTGTGGGGCAGCGAGTGGGACCCTCTCTTGGCCCGCGACAAGGACGGCGCTCTGCGCAAGCTGATGATGGAGACCTTGGACGGCGACTACCAAGCGTTCAAAGCCAACGACGGCGCTTACGTGCGCAAACATTTCTTTGGCCGCGATCCGCGCACCCTCGAGATGGTGGCGCACATGAGCGACGACGAAATTTGGAACCTCAAGCG
>CANFYL010000001.1 GCA_947451285.1 Comamonadaceae bacterium | reverse complement strand
TTTGGCGGACATGGCGTGCGGGTTGGTGTCATGCACCACCCACAGCATCAAGGCGTCGTCCACCATGGTTTCGTGAATCTCGGCCAACAGCTTGTCTTGAATCTTGGTGTCAAAGTTCTTGCGAATCGTGTCGATGGCGCCGTCCACTTTGGGGTTGTTGTAGCCACCCCAGTTCACGCCGTTGGGCGCGATGTAGCGACTGTCCACAAAACGCGTGATGGCATAAAACGGATCGGCCGTCACATAGCCCAAGTTGATGGCGGTGATGCCCTTGCCACCGTTCATGTCGGCCTTGGCCCCACTGCGCCAGTGCAGGTAGAGGTTCTCCAACTCCACCACTTCGAACTCCAGCTGAATACCAATTTCGGCCAAGCTTTGCTGAATGAACTCGTTCATCGGCAGCGACAACATCTGACCGGTGCCACCTTGGGCAATGATCACTTTGGCCTTGAGCGGTTTGGCAGGGCTGTAACCGGCTTGGGCCATCAAGGCCTTGGCCGCTTTCACGTCGTAGGTGATCTTGAACGAAGGCTTGCCAAACCATGGGCTGGTGCTGTCGAGCTGACCTTTGGCGGGTGTGGCCAAACCGTTGAGCAGCTTGACGATGGCCTCGCGGTCAATCGCCAAGTTGGCGGCTTTGCGCACGCGGATGTCGGTCCAAGGTGAACCGGGCAGCGTGGAGAAGTGGTAAGGCCACACATGGGGTGTGACGTTTTGCACAATCTTGAAGCCCGAGCTCTTGAGCTGCGGCAGCACATCCGGCGGTGGCGTTTCGATGATGTCAACCTGGCCGTTCAACAAAGCATTGGCACGGGTCATGGCATCGGGAATCGGCACCAACACAATGCGGTCGGTCTTGGCCATGCGTGTCTTGTCCCAGTAGGCGGCGTTCTTGACCAAGTCAGCACGCTCACGTGCCACCAGCTTGTCGAGCTTGAAGGGGCCGGTGCCCGAAGGCTGACCTGCCACTTTGCTCCAGTCACGGCCCATCTTTTCCCACTGCGCTGGGCTGGAGATCAAGAACCATGGCAACTGGTAGGGAAACAAGGCATCCACGTCTTTGGTGGTGATCTCTACCGTGTACTCGTCGACCACGCGGTACGATGCGATGGACGGAATGCGAGGACGCACTTGGGCGCTTTGCTTGGCATCGAACTGGGGCGACTTGTCGGCCAACACCTTGTCCAAGTTCCACACCACTGCATCGGCTTTGAAGTCGGAGCCATCATGGAACTTCACACCTTTGCGCAAGGTGAAGAGCCATTTTTTGGGGTCTTTGACATCGGCCTTCCAGGCACTGGCCAAACCAGGCACCAGCTTGCCGGGACGTGTGCCGATGTTGGCTTCCCAGGCCACCAGCGGGTCATACAGGGTGTGCCCGGTGAATTGGTAAGCCCCGGCGCCTCGGTCAGGCTGGCCGGTGGTCAAAGGAATGTCGGCCATGGAAATGCCGTAGCGGGCAACCGTTTCTGCCTGCACGCCTGCGTGCAATGCCAAAGCAATAGGCAAGGCCACCAACCAATGCGGCAGCTGCTGTGGGACAAATTTCATGCGGGGCTCCAAAGTGAAAAAGACAACCCACTGATTGCATGCAATGTGCCAACTTGCATGCAATGCCACATGTATTTCATAAACCTATGTTTTCTAATGACTATTTCGACTTTGTACGAAGCAGATGAATCGATCATCTTGCTGAAAAAAATAGCAAGGCGGCATAAATTGCATGCAATCGCACCAATTCAGCGCTAAAAAATGAATCTTGCACACAAGTGGTGAACCCCCTGACGCAAGCTCATGGCACGACGCTCTGCGATCGCAGGACAAAGAGAATTCGCACCAATTCAAGGCAAATTAAATGCCAGCGCTCTTGATCTGCTGCGCATGCTTCTTGCAATCTAGACACATCAAGCGATCTTGCTTGTGTATGTCAAACCTTCAAAGAAAAAATTATGAGTTCTCTCAATTTCATCGGTGGCGAAAAGGGCGGCGTTGGAAAATCTGTGGTGGCTCGCGTTCTCGCGCAATACTTCATCGACAAAAACGCACTGTTCACAGGGTTTGACACGGACCGATCACACACCTCATTCATTCGTTTTTACGAAGACTTTGCCTCACCCGTGGTCATTGACAGCTACGAAAGCTTGGACTTGATCGCTGCCGCCCTGGAACAAAACTTTGCAGGCAAAACCCAAAGCGTGATCGTCGACCTTGCAGCGCAAACTGCCGCTCCCTTGGCGCGGTGGGCGAAAGACTCTGATTTGTTTGCGGTGATGGCTGACATGGGCGTGGCCGTGAATTTCTGGCACATTGCAGATCCAGGCAAAGATTCGGTCGATTTGTTGGACAAGTTGGTCGACACCTTTGGCTCAGCTCCGAACTATGTGGTCGTGAAAAACTTAGGACGTGGCAGCGATTTTTCTCAACTGGATCAGTCACCTGCTTTAGAAAAAGCATCACGGTTTGGTGCACGCGTGGTGAGCTTGGGCTTGTTGCAAGAAGCCAGCATGCGAAAAATCGACCGCCAGAACGCGAGTTTTTGGGCCGCCTTGAACCATCCCACAGGCGCTGACTCACTGGGTTTGCTAGAGCGTCAACGCGTCAAAAACTGGTTGAAGAAGACTTACGAAACCTTTGATGCTTTGCCCTTGTAACACCAGGCGTTTACCTCGTGGTTCTGGGTGAAACACGACTACAAAGCGCACATGATTGAGGCAGCACCCACCAGGTCAATGGACGCTATAGGTTTAAGATGAGCCGATGCAACGCATTCTTCAATTCATGTGCTGGCTCTTTTTCACGAGCCTTGTGATGACATCTGTTCATGCAGAGCTGGGCGCAGCGTCCCTCACTCAAAGTCACAGCGCTTGGGTGAAAAGCAGCAGTGCGCTGACCTCACCAAAACCGTTCGTTTACTCCATTCAAAAAATCATCACACAAGATGAGATAGAGGTTCATGAATATTTGAATGCGACCGGTCTTGTGTTTGGCTTAGCTTGGGCTGGCGAAAGCAAGCCCAACATGTCATCCATGTTGGGCTCGTTCGCCGGACGATATCAGTTCGCGCTCTCCCAACCGTCCTCTGCAAGGGCTCCAGTTGCAATCAATACGCCTGATTTTGTGGTGCAAACAGGTGGTCGCATGAACCATTTCTTTGGGGTTGCTTTTTTACCGACACTTGCACCCCAGGGTGTGAGTCTTGAAGACATCAAGTAAATGCCAGTGCGTCTGTTCGGTGCTTTTATTTTTGCAGTGATCGTACTCACCGGTTGCGGGGGCGGCTCTGGGTCATCGGCAAGCACCGACGGTTCAGGTCTTGCTAGCTCTTTTGCATTTGACAATCCCAATGCAGTCAAGATAACGGTTGAGAAATGGTCTGCAAGCTCCAACTACCCAAATCAAGCCTTTGTCAGTTTAGAGATTTGTCAGCCTCAAACCACCAATTGCCAGACCATTCCACATATCTTGGTGGATACGGGCTCCTATGGTCTGAGGCTGGTTTCATCTTCCGTTTCAATCCCCTTGACGCAAACCCAAATCAACAATGGCCCACTCGCAGAATGCGCACACTTCATCAGTGGGTTTACATGGGGCGGTATTTACAACGCGGATGTGAAATTGGCAAATCAAACTGCACCCGCCGTTCCTATTCAAGTCATAGACGGCAATTACGCGCAAATTCCAAGTTCATGCTCAAGTGGCGGGGGACCCGCAATGAACACGCAATCCGTATTGGGAGCCAATGGCATTCTCGGCATTGGATCATTTCAACAAGATTGCCCCAGCTGCGCTTTGCGTGCAGTCACGGCACGCTATTACGTGTGTTCCACTCTGCCGTGCTCACCCACCGCTGTTGCGTTGAGTGCTCAAGTCACAAATCCAGTGGCCATGCTGCCCACCAACGACAACGGTGTGGTGATCAGCTTGCAGTCTGTTGACCCGATTGGACAAATCAGTGCGGTGGGTACTCTGGTTTTCGGCATTGACACCAACGCCAGCAATTCAATTACCTCTGAGTCGGTCTTCAAGCTTGATGCAAACGGTTACCTCACAACCACCTATGCGGGACGTGCTTACACACAGAGTTTCATAGACAGTGGGTCAAATGGTTTGTTTTTTACCGACTACACACTCACGCAATGCAGTTATTCATTGGGGTTTTATTGCCCCAGTTCGGATCTCACGAAGACAGCAACGATCAGCAGTGGAGGCACCTCAAAAACAGTGACGTTCAAAGTTGGCAGTGCCGAAGCCCTGAGCAGCTCTTATGCAGTTCAACCCAACTTAGCGGGGATGGGCTCTTCGTTTGACTGGGGCTTGCCTTTCTTTTACGGACGCAAAGTCTTTGTGTCCATCAGTGGCAAATCAGTTCAAGGTGGGACAACACCGATCGTGGCTTTCTAAACGCAAAAGAGTCAGCAGCCTGTCTGTGGAAAAGAAAAAAGCCTCGATTTCTCGAGGCTTTCTCTTTGATGGTGCGGCTGGCAGGAATCGAACCCACGACCCCTTGGTTCGTAGCCAAGTACTCTATCCAGCTGAGCTACAGCCGCTCTGGAAAACGCAAATTCTAGCACAACAAAAACCTAACAACTTTATGGGTCAAGGCTTGCACCTTGAAGGTTGTTATGAGCGGTCAGACTAGGACGTACTGAGGCGACGCATATTTGAGACAATCTGATCAATGCGATCAAACACAGCTCTCATTGATCATCCATTGGTGGTTGATCTCGATGGAACACTGATAAGAACCGACTTGTTGGTGGAATGTGCCAGCAAGTTTTTGATACGACACCCCTTTGCGTTTTTCCAACTCGCTGTGTGGCTTAGCCGTGGAAAGGTGACGCTGAAATCTGAGTTGGCACGACGCATTGAGTTTGACGTTTGCGCGCTCCCCTACAACCTTGATGTTTTGGATTGGCTTCGCTCAGAAAAGTTACGTGGCCGACATTTGGTATTGGCTACAGCCAGCCACCGAATATTGGCTGATCAAGTTGCGGCGCATCTGAATTTGTTTGACGAAGTATTGGCCACGGACGATGGTTGCAACCTCGCAGCATCGGCAAAGGCCGAGGCCTTGATTGCCCGCTTTGGGGAATACGGCTATGACTACGTTGGCAATGATTGGCCAGATTTAGAGGTTTGGGCCAAGTCCCAAACCTCACATGTTGTGGATGTTTCTGGTGAATTGCTGGCCCAAACTCAAGCACTCGGACCTGTTGGCCGGGTTTTTTCAAGCCAGCGCAAGCCATTGGTCCAGACCTTGATACAAGCCATGCGCGTGCATCAATGGATGAAGAATCTTTTGGTTTTTGTGCCGCTGATGGCAGCCCACCAATATTTAGACAGCCAACGCGACATCTACTCTGTGTTGGCATTTGTCATTTTTAGCCTGACTGCTTCAAGTGTCTATTTGCTCAACGATTTGGCGGACGTCCAAGATGACCGTCTTCATGTACGAAAGTGCAACAGGCCTTTCGCGAATGGTTCGTTAAGTCTGATCATCGGTTGGTTCGCTTGGCCAAGCTTGCTGCTCATGAGCGCATTGCTGTCCTTGTCTTTGATGCCAGCGTTGTTTTCGTTTTGCTTGCTGGTGTATTTTTTACTGACTGTGTCGTATTCCTTGCACCTCAAGCAATTGGCTGTGGTGGATGTGCTGACTTTGGCTGCGCTCTACACATTACGCATCATTGCTGGTGCGGCCGCAATTGATGTGAGTGTTTCGTTTTGGTTGCTGCTGTTTTCCATGTTTGTTTTCTTAAGCCTGGCACTGATCAAACGTTACAGCGAACTCTTGGTTGCACGCGGCGCCGGAAAAACAGGTGCACTGCGTGGCCGTGGTTACGAGCCTGAAGATTTGGCGCTGGTGTCAAGCTTGGGCGGGAGCTCGGGTTTTATTGCTGTTTTGGTTTTGGCTTTGTACATCCAAGATGGTCAAGCTGCGCATTTGTATGCCACGCCACAGATCATTTGGTTGGCATGCCCAGCGCTTTTGTTTTGGATTTCACGTGCATGGCTCATTGCCCACCGTGGGCGCATGCATGACGACCCCATTGTCTTTGCTTTGAAAGATCGTGTGAGTTGGGGCATAGGCGTATTCATGGTCGCGGTCTTTGTCTTGGCGCGCATCTTGTGAAGAAAAGCGCCGCTGGTATTGCTGTGGTTTATGCATTGGTCTCCATGCTGGGAACCATTGCCAACATCGGTACGCAAGCCATGGTCATTGGGTTCTATAACGGCCCTTATGCGGTGGAGTTATCGGTGCTCGTAGGGACTGCTATGGGGTTTCCAATCAAGTACGTACTCGAGAAAAAGCATGTCTTCGACTTCAAGGCTGAAAACCTTGGCCATGACACGCGTCTATTTATCCTCTACGGTTTCATGGGTGTTTTCACGACAGCCATTTTTTGGGGGATTGAATTTACCTTCCATTACTTGTTCGGAACCCATGCCATGCGCTATGTGGGCGGTGCCATTGGTCTAACCATTGGCTCTTACGTTAAGTACCAGCTGGATAAGCGTTTCGTTTTTAAACAGGAGTTGTCGTGAAGCATGTGAGTGCATGGGGACGCCTCTCACGGGACTTGCATGATGTGCAGGTGCTCTCAAATCGCACCAGCATACCGACTGTATTGGCTTCCCACTCCCCTGGTTTGGCCTACGGCAATGGGCGCAGCTATGGCGACGTGTGTCTGAACCCTGGCGGAGTTTTGTGGCATACATCTGGATTGAACAAATTTATCTCTTTTGATGAAGTTACTGGTCGCTTGGTGTGTGAGGCGGGTGTTTTGTTGCGTGACATTCAACGCCTGTTGATGCCAAGAGGCTGGATGTTGCCGGTAACGCCCGGTACACAGCTCATCACCGTGGGGGGGGCAATAGCCAACGATGTCCATGGCAAAAACCACCACGCGGCAGGGTCATTTGGAGACCACCTTCTCAGTCTGTTGCTTGCTCGCACAACGGGTGAATTGCAGCAAGTGAATGCGTCAAACTCACCTGAACTGATGCGTGCGACCATTGGCGGCTTGGGCTTGACCGGCGTGATCGTGACGGCCGAGTTGCAACTGCGCCGAGTTGGCAGTCCTTGGATGCGCACAGAAACTATTCCTTATCAAGGCTTAACCGAGTTTTTTGCTTTGGCAGATGCATCCGAAACAGATTGGGAACATACCGTTTCTTGGATAGATTGCTTAGCCGGCCCAAACGTTCGTGGAATCTTCATACGGGCCAATCACATGGACGCGCGTGAAGCAGACAACATGCCGTCGCTACGGGAAGCGCTTGCCAGTTACAACCGCAAGATACGTCGCAAGCCACTCAGCATGCCTTTTGTACCTCCGGTGTCTTTGGTGAACGGTTTGTCCCTCAAACCATTTAACGTGGCGTACTACCAATTGCAAAAGCGAAAACAGGGTTTAGGTGTGGCCCACTTCGAGCCATTCTCATATCCCCTAGACAACGTACAACACTGGAATCGGATGTACGGGCCGAGCGGGTTTTACCAATATCAATGTGTGCTTCCACGTGACCTTGGTCAAGATGCGATACAGGCCATGTTGAACGTGATCGCTGAAACTCGCGAGGGGTCTTTTCTTGCTGTTCTCAAAACATTTGGCGACAAGCCAAGCACAGGAATGCTGAGTTTTGCTAGGCATGGCGTCACGCTCGCGCTGGATTTTCCAAACCGTGGTGCGCGCACACTTGAGTTGTTAGATCGGCTGGATGCCATTGTGTGCCAAACCAATGGCCGCCTTTATATGGCCAAAGATGCGCGCATGTCGCGTGCATTGTTTCAAGCTGCATACCCCAACTGGGCTGAGTTTTTAATGCATCGCGACCCAGGCATCAGCTCTGCCATGTCACGCCGTTTAATGGAGTAAACCCTGAATGCAACATATCGTCATCATTGGCGCCACCTCAAGCATGGCCGAGCACTGCGCACGCTTGTGGGTGCAAGCATCGCCCTTGCACTTAACCTTGGTGGGACGAGATGAATCTCGAACACAACATGTAGCGCAAGATTTACGTGTTCGCAGCCCGCTGTCAAATATTGAGGTGATGACGACAGACTTTGTAAATGCCGCACGCATTCGGCAAACAGTCCATGACATCGTTGCGCAAGCTGCTGTGGATGTGGTTTTGATTGCACATGGCGTGCTGCCAGATCAAAACATTTGCCAAGATGATGTGGTGGCTTGCGACGCAGCACTGCAAGTCAATGGCGTCTCGCCGGTGTTGTTTGCCGAGGCCTTTGCAAATGCAATGGTGCGCGCCAACCGGGGCACGATTGGCATCATCAGCTCCGTAGCCGGTGACCGCGGGCGTAAAACCAACTATGTCTATGGTGCGGCCAAGGGCTTGGTATCGCGTTATGCCCAAGGTATGCAACATCGCTTGGCGCACACAGGGGTGAAAGTTGTACTCATCAAACCGGGTCCGACAGACACGCCCATGACGGGTGCGCTCAAAGCGAAAGGACAAAAAATGGCTTGCGTCGAGGATGTGGCCCGAGACATCGTCCATGGCATTGCTGCCGGTAAGTCTGTGGTCTACACCCCAGGAATTTGGCGCATCATCATGTGGGTTGTGATGCACTTGCCGAAATTTATATTCAATAAACTCTCAATATAATTAACAGGTTAAATCAATAGTGCTTTAAGGAATATGGTGCAACCATATGAAATATAAAAATTATTTACCGCTCTTTTTATTCAGTATCACTGCATTAATAATAGCATTCAAATCCGACCATTCATTATTCATTGCAATAATGAATTCTGATGCGTTATATATCCCGACCATGGTAGATGATGTCGTATCAAGGAGTGGATCTATTCAACAATGGCACTTAACACCTGCACCGTACTTCTTTCCAGATGGATTAATATACCTCCTCGTCTCCTTAGTTGGAATTCGTCCTTATCCTGGAATATATGTATATTCTATTCTTCAATATCTAGCCACGGTTTTTTTCGTCTATCAAATCTATCGGGTTTTTAACAAACAAAAGTCCTCCGGTGCAGCTGCATTGGCAGCAGTCATATTGGCCGTCTTAGCTTTATTTGTCGGAGATAACATCACACTCTCCACGACAGGAAATACATTCTCATTTATTCTTACGACCGCTTTTCACTATGGTTCTTTTTTAGCTTCTCTGATCGCATTCTGGGTCAGCATAAAATATCTGACAGATGGCGACTCTAGCAAAAGTAGCATCTACCTACCCCTCACATTAACAGTTGTTTGCGCAGCAGCCACTCTATCCGACAGTCTATTTATTGTTCAATTTACTGCCCCAATCCTTGGTGCGCTGGCTTTGAATTATGCGAGAGACCGCAAAAAAGGTTTGCTCAAATATTTAGTTCTTTTTGCCTTGATCATGCTGGGATCTTTGCTAGGTCATCTCGCATACGATCCTTTGATCGCCAACAAATCAAAATATGCTTTAGGAATTGACCTCAGCAATCTGAACGCAAAAATAAATGTACTTATAAATTTCGCCCGTCAGCTTTTCTCTGACCAACCACTGGTTGCAGCAGGACTGGTGCTGTTTTACTCATATTCTATATTTTCTTTAATCAAGTCATTGATAAACAGTGACAATCCAAAATCAAATCCCAACATAAATTTATTGGTCGATTTTTCATTGCTTTCGGCGCTTTCTATGCTGTCGGCTAATTTGCTTGCAAGCCATATGCAATTTGGCATCAGATATGTTATTCCTTTATTTTATCTACCCATCATTTGCACGGTTTTTACCTTAACCGAAAAAATTGATAAAAACACCGTCAACAAGTTATCGACACTCATTTCGATAGCTTTGCTGCTTGGAAGCTTTGCCCTTCACAATGACGCACGCGTAACACAACAAAGATCTGAAGCAACTTGCATAGCCGGTGCAATTGATTCAAGCTCACTGAAGCACGGAGTAGCGACATATTGGGACGCGAAGTTAATTCAGGCATTCGCAAAAAAAGATATTGAAATTGCACAATTTACTGGCGACCTAAAGGAATACAGATGGATCACCAACAGTGCGTGGTATAGGCCGACATACGATTTCCTAATCGTTTCAAATGATCAAGTTGACTTTTACAAAATCCCCATTGCAAAAATAATTGCCATGAGTGGCGAACCCGTAACAACAGTTAAATGCGGAGAGAAACAATTATTGATATTTGAGCAAGATAAATTACTTCTAAGAGAAAATAAGTTTCCTAAGGTTGGGAGCGTTTACAA
Source organism: Comamonadaceae bacterium (assembly GCA_947451285.1). GTDB lineage: Bacteria > Pseudomonadota > Gammaproteobacteria > Burkholderiales > Burkholderiaceae_C > Limnohabitans. Next base: position 83,460 of record CANFYL010000001.1, on the reverse strand, counting down.
CTGGCGGGCTTGTGAATTACCTACAAAGATAGGTCGTCGATCCAACAATTGTTCTATGAACAAGGCTGATCCCAGTTCCTCCGGACATCTCACTTATGGGCCATACGACACTCTGCCTGCTGGCCAATACCAAGTCACCATCACTTACTCAAGTCGCGAAAAAAAAGCTGTCCACGTAGGCATATGGGATATTGCCCTAGCGCTGCCAAGTGAAGCCCGAGTTTTAACTCATGGCCCTATCCTAGGAACGGATGGCGTGGAGAAGAACATTGAGGGAACTTTTGATGTATCCAGTGAATTCGCAATGTCTGATTTTGAAGCGCGAACTTATTCCTTGGATAATACCGATTTAACGGTTTTAAATATCCGAGTCACCAGGCTCAGATAATCAGCGTTCTCGCTGGGTATCTATTGCAATTTTTATCCGGAGTCAAAATGTCCTATTTACGCTGCTGTTTGCTTGCGATGATCCAATTGGTAGGCGCCCATGCCATGGCTGATTTGTCGATTATCTCTTCCACGGGTGTCTCGAGCATCATGCAAGAGTTGATCCCCGCTTTTGAACGGGAAACAGGTCAACGCGTGACCATCAGCTATGACACATCCAACATCATCATGGATCGGCTCAAGCGAGGCGACAGTGCAGACCTATTGATCTTGACCGGGCCTTTGATTGACAACTTGACGCAGCAAGGTCGGCTTCAGGCAGGCACGCGTACCGACATGGCCAAGTCCGGCATTGGCGTTGCAGTCAAAGCAGGAGCGCCGCGCCCAGACATCAGCAGCGTTGCCGCTTTCAAACAGGCCTTGTTAGATGCACCTTCTGTGGCGTACACAGGCACAGGTGCCAGCGGACAGTATTTTGCGGGCTTGGTTGACAAAATGGGCATTGGCGCAGAGGTCAAACAAAAAGCCAAAGTTCCGGCTGGCGGGCTGGTGGCTGAGTTGGTGGTCAGGGGCGACGCTGCGATGGCCGTTCAAATGATCAGCGAACTCAAAGCGGTGCCCGGGGCTGACTACGTGGGGCCCTTGCCAGGTGCCATGCAGCTGTACACCGTGTTTTCCGCAGGCTTGATGTCACAAGCCAAAGACCCGACAGCTGCAAAGTTGATGCTGGACTTCATGAAGAAACCCCAAGCGCAAGCGATTTATCGCGCCAAAGGCATGGACACAGACTAAACGATTGACCAGCCTCGAATATAAATAAAAATAATTATTTATATATTTTTATGAGCTATTTAAAATTAATTCGAATAAGCAATATAACAACGCAAAGATAATATTCGCTCACTCAATGAGGGAAATGTAATTTTTTCAAATTAGAAATCTACGCCTTCAAGTTTTCAAATCCTAGTGATAGATTTTAAGTTCTACAACTCCCTGAACTTATTTGATTTTAGTTGTTGTGAATAATCCAACATTTACTTTCTTCGAGCAAGCTAGATATTGAGCAATCGGGGGGATGAGGCGTATAATTCACACAGTGAACTTATGATTCATTTAACGCATTAAATTCTTTTATTATTAAATGACAATCTCACTGCTTAATTACCATTTAAGTATTCTTTATTGCCATCTATGATACGAACTCTCGTCATAGAGGATGACCCACTTTTTGGCGGATGGATGCTCGATGTGCTTCGCCTGAACGGAGGTTTCGGTTTTATCGATCGGGTTGAATCTCTTCAATCTGCCAGTCGACACATGGCAAGCCATTGGCCTTCTTTGGTTGTGATTGACCTCAACCTACCAGATGGCTCAGGGGTGGAAGCCATTCGAGAGATGATGCGCTGCGCGGGCTATGGCCGACCGAGCCCCGCAATCTTGGTTCTCACTGCCATCGACGACCCACGGATCGCTTTGGAGGCCTTACGAGCTGGTGCGCATGGCTACATTGTCAAGAACACGTCGGAAACCCAGTTGATTCAAGTGCTGAGTGACCTCATGGATGGAGGTTCTCCGATCACACCCTCCATCGCCCGCTTATTGCTTCGGGAATTCCAGGCAGGCCACAGCGGCAAGGCCATGACGTCAAAGGCTTTTCTAGAAAACCTGTCAGCGCGGGAAAACGAAATCCTCGAACTGCTGGTTCTGGGCTATCGAAACAAAGAGATTGCGCGACGCAAAGATCTCAGCTCGCACACGGTGAACTCGCACGTTCGCAACATATACAGAAAATTCAGCGTCAATTCACGCAGCGAGTTACGTGCAGCTCTTCACGATGCCGAGTCAACGCGTCTCTCCGCATAGGTCAACAGCCGGCACAACTGAAAATCATTGATTGGATGGCTTGAGACCGACCATGTTCGCCACCCCAACCAAGCCAGCATTTTTGTCAAGATTGGACACGCGGCATAACTTTGCGGTCATCGTGACCTGGCTGCTCATTCACCTTGTGCTGTTGTCACCATTGCTGCAAGCGCCATGGCATGACACGGATGTCGAAGTGGGCGATGTCAAAATCTTGCGGCAAGTTGACTGGCGGGTCTTGTATCAAGAAACGTCCCCCGCAGATTGGCAAACAGCAAGTCTGCCGCATCTGCATGCAGATAACCTGGGCAAGCAGCCAATCGAGTACCGAAGCGCATTTGCCATCCAAGCAGATCCTTCAGGCCAACAGACTTGGGGCATTTGCATACCCCAATGGGCCAGTAGATCCGATGTTTCGCTGGATGGGCAGATCATCCAAGCCGCCCATCGGGGCGTGGATCTGAACAACGATTGGACACGTGCACAGTTCTTTGCGCTCCCCCAAGGCATTGCGGCTGGCGAACACCTGCTGACCCTCACACTCATGCCGGTGAAGGGGTTTGTTGCTCGACTTTCCGAAATTTTTGTGGCGCCATCTGAGCTCGCCCAAGCAGCATGCGATCGTCTCGCAAGACAAAATTCATGGACTGACCTTCTAAGGTCTGCCTTCGCCGTCCTGGGTTTGGTGGCCCTTTGGCTGGCTTGGTCGACCAAAGACCCCTCTGCCGTGTGGTTCGGCGTCTTGGCCGTGAGCGTCGAAGTCGCTCATCGGGTCCTCCTCCACCCCTTACTGCCGCTGACCGATGTGCAATGGATCAGGACTGTCGTGAGTTTGTGCGCGGCACTAGAGCTGCCTTTGTATTTCTTTGTGGTCTCTTCAGCAGGCCATCGCAGTCCCCGGATGGATCGAGTCGTGCCTGTTCTGGTGATCCTCCAAATTCTTGCATCCCTTTTATGGCCGATGGCATGGTGGAAAGGCTGGCTAATTTGCATGGGTCTGCTGTGGCTTGTGCTGGGCGCATGGCTTGTTCAGTCCATGGCACGCAGCGACTATTCTTCCAAAAGTTCTCTGCGGAATTTGCTGTCGGCTTGCCTGCTGTTGAGCATGATGGCGGTCGCTTGGGACGTGACCACATTTTTATCTGGTCACAACCAGGCAGTCTTCTTGATGCCGGCAACCGGGCTTGCATTTGCAACCACTTTTCTGGCCTCCATCGTGCTTCGCATGAGCATGGCCGAGGCCCAAGGCCAAGCGGTACGGTCTGACATGGCACAACAATTGGCATGCCAGAAGACTGAATTGGTGCGCTCGTTCGAACTGATTCAGCAGAGTCAGGCAAAGGAGGCCCAAATGCAGGAAAGATCCCGCATCATGCGAGAGTTGCACGATGGTCTGGGCTCCCACTTGGTGGCTGCATCTGTATTGCTGTCATCGGGACACCACAGCCACAAAGAGCTCACCGACCAGATCGATTCTTGCTTGAATGAATTGCGAACCATCGTTGACTTTTTTGGGGTTGAGTTTCATGACGTCAGCGAGATGCTCGGCTCGTTTCGCGACCGGATTGAGCCTGTCCTTGCAGCACAGGGGATTGGCTTGGACTGGCAGGTTCAAGCCATGCCCGCAACGGCCAGTTTGAATGACAACGAGCGCTTACATGTGATGCGAATCGTGCAGGAAGCTTTCACCAACATCCTCAAGCACTCGGGAGCCAGCCAAGTTATCTTGCGCGCACAAACCCGCTCTTCAGGCTGCAGTGTGATAGACATCATCGATAACGGCCAGGGCCTCAGGCCTGTTCCTCACGTCAAACCAGGCCGCGGCCTCTCCAACATACAAACGCGCGCCCTGCTGTTGAACGCTGAATTGAAATTGATCGATACGCCGCGGGGTTTCCATGTCAGCTTGGCACTCAACACACACCCAGCCCCCCAGAACCCCCTATTTTGAGTGATGGCGGGTTCCTCGCCCTCATCAAACAATGGCGTGTGGTGTTGAGTCCCCATGCCATGCAAGTTGAACAGCATGTCTGTGCATTCCCTTCGTTGGATGACCAAAAAAGTAATACTTTTGAATAAAATGCGTTTCACCTTGATATCAATGATCGGTTGCTGTGCTTTGACACTGGCCGCAGCCCAGACATTTGCGCCAGATACAAAGCCTGCTCCGCCAATCACGGGCACTGGGGACTACACGGTCACCGTCGACAAACCGCTCTACAAAGCCGGACAAGGTCCACGCGTCACCATCGACGAGGCTCACCACAATTACCAAACCATCGCAGACCGCTTCCAAGGCTTTGCGAATTTGCTGACTGCTGACGGCGCCAGAGTCTTACCCAACCGCAGCGCCTTCAGCGCTGAGACTCTCGCGCAAACAGATGTCCTGGTGATCTGTAATGCTCTGAGCGCCAAGAACGCACAAGAGAAGGCCACCATCAACAAATGGGCTTTGCCAGCACCGGAGGCTTTGACTGACGATGAAATCGAAGCCATCACCACGTGGGTCAAGAACGGCGGATCCTTGCTGCTCATTGCCGATCACATGCCCTTTCCGAATGCCGTTGACAAACTTGCATCCAGCCTAGGCATTGCAATGGGCGACAACTTCGCCTTCGACGCCGCTTTCACGTACAAGCCGGGCGACATGAACCTGATCAAGTTTTATGAAAAGCAGCCAGCCACCAACACCGGCAAATTGCACTCAAACGCTGTGGTTCGGGGCCGAAATCCGAGCGAACATATTCCCTTTGTAGTGACGTTCACAGGCAGTGCTTTTCGCGTGAAACCAGGGGCTCAATTCACACCACTACTCGAACTTGGCGAAGGGACCAATGTTGCGTGGCCCTCAGACCATGCAGATATCTCCATGAAGACGCCGTTCACTCGGGGGGCTGGTCTGTACCAAGGTGGCTTGCTTCGCACGGGTAAAGGACGCGTCGCGGTATTTGGCGAGGCCTCCATGTTCTCGGTCAATTACGCTGAATGGGTGGGTAACTATCCAACCGGATTTCACAATCCTGATGCGCCCCATAACAAGCAATTTGTTTTGAACGTCTTTCACTGGTTGGCCAAGTCAATCAAATAACAACATTCATGTGTGAGGCAAATAGGACATGGTCACTGAATTGTTAGTTGAAGAAGTTGATTGGGAAATTGAGCGTCTCAAGGCCGATGCTTGCATCAAGAACCATGTGATCGCTGCAATGGGTGTCGCCCTTGTCCCCTCTTTTTTCATTGAACTCTCAGGCGTGACTGGCATCGAAGTTTCGTTGATCATGGATCTTGCCAATATCTATGGCTTTCCGATCCCAAACCGATTGATCGCCTACAAAATCTTGCTGTCTTTAATTCTCACGCTCGGCCCACTTTATCTGATCATCAGATTAAGGCCCGCCATCAAAATGGTTCCCGTTGCCGGGCAAGCCGCTTATTTTGGGCTTGTCTCCTTTACCAATGCAGCGACTGTTTATGCCATTGGCAAGATATTTCAATTGCACTTCGAGTCTGGCGGAAAACTACTGAGCAAAGACAACTCCGTGCTGCGCCGCATCTTCAAGCAGCAGTATGAGAACGGCAAGCAACGCATCACCGAATACAAGACACAGCGCGACCTTGCCGCGTCTCAAGCGACTTGATGTCGTGATGGATCGACCACACCCATGTCACCCAACGCAAACACCCTGACCCAACAAGCGTGCTGGTTCCCGTTTGGACATGACCCTGTGCCCGGGGCAAAAAAGCTTTTTTGTCTTCCCTTCGCCGGAGGGGGCGCCTCGTTTTTTTTGAGCTGGCGCCGGTCGCTGCCTGGTGTCAGTGTTGTTCCAGTTCAATACCCGGGTCGCGAAAACCGACTCCAAGAAGAGCCTCCCCGCAATTTGAAGAAGCTGGCCGATGACGTTGCGCAAGCAATGATTCCCTTGCTCGATGAACCTTATTTTCTTCTGGGCTACAGCCTTGGCGCAAAACTGGCCTATGCGGTGTGTCAACGTTTGCAATCCATGGGGGCTCCCGAACCAACACTTTTGATTGCAGCGGCCCATGGTGCGCCTGATTGCCCGCCTTTGATTTGTGATGCAGCAGATTTACCTGAGCCCGAGTTCAGGCAACTGGTTCGGCAGTATGGCGGCGTCCCAGATATTGTTTTTCAAGACCCTGAGCTCGCCAATATGCTGCTTCCCATTCTGCGCAGCGATATGCGCTTGGCAGCACAGCCCTTAGATTTCGGTCTGTTGAATTGCCCTCTCATTGCTTATGCCGGCACCGCGGATTCAGCCGCCATGCCCGATGCGGTCGCCCAATGGGCACGCTATACACAGCGCAGCTTTCAGCTGCGCTGTTTTGAGGGTGGACATTTTTTTGCACGAACCAACCCGGAATTCATGAAGTCCCTGGCGGATGACCTGTTGACTTGTGAACGCGAGTCAGACCAAGCCATATGTGCATCTCCGTAGGCTGTGCACCTCCCTTTCAACGACCAATCATTGCTCACACACTGTCATTTTTTTACACACTCAACGATGATGAGAAATTCTCCAAACTTCAAACGCAAGAAATACCTTTTTGCAGGCGCTTTGTTAGCCTCACTGAGCACACAATTTGTTGTGGCCGCAGACATCGACGTGGTAAGACCCATCAGCTTAGAGGACTCAGTCAGAATCGCACTGAAGAATGCGTCAAGCCTGATCATTGCAAGAATTCAGGTTGAACTGGCCAAAGCCAACGAGACTGCTGCGGGGGCCCCTTTTGACACCTCATTCAAAGCCAGTGTGGCTTCTGATCGGGTAAGGGGTTATCGCTACCCCTCTGAATTACAAAATCTGCCGCTGAATTTACAAGGTGCCGCCAACACAATGGCATCCAACAATGCTGCAGCCTCTAGTTTGGGATCAACCGTTGCACCAGCCATTGCGGTACCGGCTTTGTCGACCTTCATGGCGGACCATCAGGACAACCAGCAATTCAAGACCAGTCTGACCAAGTTGTTCAAGAATGGCACATACGCCGATCTGAGCCTGACCTTAGACAGCTCAAAAAACCTCAAGACCAATACGGACCTGTTGTCGGCCAACTACGTTCTGGCCAACGGTATTCCAGGTTACCTCAATGCTGTCAATCCCAACATCAACGCCTCAACCTACGGCACTGTTCATCCGTCGACCATCCAGATGACGCTGAATTTCCCGCTGCTCAAATTGAGTGGGGAAACCAATTTACCGGCATCCGCTGAAACCCAGAAACGGTTGCAACGCCAAGCTGCTGAAAACCTTGTCAAGCACGCCATCGCTGGGATCATTCAAAACGTCATCACCCGCTATTGGGACTACAAGGCTAGCCTCGTCAAGCTCTACTACACCCAAGAGTCAGTCAACCAAATCGAGAAATGGACGGCCCAGCTCGAAAAAAATGTCAATGCACGCGAGTCGGACAAGAACGCCCAAGGCGACGGCAATCGCGAGTTGAGTTACTTGAGAGCCTTTCACACACAGACGCAAGCCAGCTTGATTTCCGCACAGGAGGTCGTCAACCTCGCACGCAATCAACTTGCAAACAACATGGGTATTTCTCAAGAAGAGGCCCGTCTGATTGGCAATGCAAAGGACGACTACCCGCTCAATTGGACAGCCACCCTGGCCGCCTTTGAGCATCAAGCGGTTCGCGCCAAGTGGAACGAGCTCGCCAACGAAAAACGCTTTGACCTGCGTGCGGCAGAGCTGCAGGTAGAGGGAGCGAATGCAATTTTTCTAGGCGCTCAAAACAACGAGCTGCCCAAATTAGACCTCGCCGTCATCGCCAAACGTCAGGGCTTGAGCGTGGGCAACAACAACTTGCCGCAATTCAGCTCCATGACCACAGGCAGTGGGGGCTTAGGGGGTACGCTGTTGTTGTCTTTCGAATACCTGTTTGACAACAGTGCGGCCAAAGGACTGGTGGGTCAGACCTATCTTGGCAAGTTGCAGGAAGAGGAAAACTTACGCAATGCCAAGCGAACTGTGGGTCTGTCGATCGACTCCGTTGTATCGACTGTGCACAATGCCTTGTCCGGTCTGCAACGCACGCAAACACAGGTGGGTCAGTACAATAGGTCACTGAGAGCGCTGATCAAGAACGACAATTTCCCGATCGAACGTACATTTGACCTGGTTCAGATCGAACAAGGCCGCCTGAAGGCCTTCATTGACGACGTCAGTGCGGTCCAAACCATTGCCAACGCTGTCACAGCAGCCCATTTTCAAACAGGTACGCTGACAAAACAGATTGGAACCTCCGAAGAGGTATCGCTTGAAGACATCACCCGTTTACCCTGAAATGACTGATTGATTTAAAGAATCAACGGTTTAAAGTTCGTTGGTGGCACCACAATCCCTAGACCGCGTGACGCCACTTAGATAGCAAAAGGTCTGGGCAAGGCATTTTTCGAAATTTTTTAAATGAAAGCGAGTCAGAGATGAACACAGTTGTTGAAACAGAAGGCCTGAACAAGACAGAACAGGCTGACAAGGTCGTTCGCAATTACGCTCTAGGGTCGATTGTTCCTAGCCTATTGCCACTGCCCATGCTGGATCTGGCTGCGGTCACGGCCATCCAGTTGAAGATGCTGCACAGCTTGGCCGAGATCTACGGCATACCTTTCAAGCAGGAATTTGGCAAGGCTGCGATCACGTCACTGATTGGTGGCACCGTGGCGTTGTCAACCGCCCGTGTGGTTTCTTCTGCAGTCAAAGCCATTCCCATGATGGGCTCGATTGTGGGTGCGGCAACCATGCCCGTCATCAACGGCGCAACCACCTATGCAGTTGGTAAGGTATTCACACAGCACTTTGAATCCGGCGGCACATTCTTGACCTTCGATGCAGCCAAAGTGCGCGAATACTTCGAGACCCAGTTCAAAGAAGGCAAGTCCTTCATGGCATCAGCAGATGCACCTGCTGGAACCAAAGAAGCCGCAGCCAAGGCCAAATAATCGTCCGTGGCGACTTTCGTCACTTCGATCGACGGTGATTGCTTTTGCACGCCTTCCTTGATGAATCAAGGTTGGCGCTGCAAAACTCGGCTTTCGATAAAAATGCCAAGCAAATCCGATGAATTTTTCGTTTCCGTCAAAACGCCTGCTGGGCTTTTTACAGCAAGAATCTGATCATCCTCAGACGAGGTTGCTTGTTTTTTCCTTGATCGCTGGAATGGCCAATGGCGCCCTGCTCGCCGTGATCAACCACGGCGCAGGCTTGGTCAATGAGTTCTCCACCGAAGGCACTGTGCAGATCTACTACCTCGCAATGTTTTGCGCGGTTTTAGGTCTTTTCACTTATACAAAAAAATACACCCTTGACCAGGCCGCAGTCATGGTCGAGCAAGTTCTGCTCAAGGTTCGCAAACGCATCAGCGACAAGTTGCGTCACACCGAACTTGAGTTCATCGAAAACTATGGGTATTCCCACATCTACAACTGTCTTTTTCAAGACACGCTGCAGATCTCCCAAAGCTCAGCCGTCGTGTTCGCATCGATACAGGCTGCCATCATGTTGGGCTTTGCGATGCTCTACATCGTCTGGCTGACACCTGAAGGATTCCTGCTCACGATCGGAGCAATTGGATTAGGGGCCTGGGTGTTCCTACTCAAACGCGCGGTGATCATCCGTGACATCCAAGAAGCGACTCAACAAGAAGCCCGCTTCTTTGACGCGATTGAGCACACCCTAGAAGGCTTCAAAGAAGTCAAGATCAACCGCGCCAAGAGCCTGGACCTTTACCAACATCAGTCACGCATTGCCTCCGTCGTTCAAGTCCTCAAGAGCCGCACGGGAATTAACTCGGTTTTCGTGACCATGTTTTCCGAGGTTTTTTTCTACATCTTGATTGCAGTCATCCTGTTTGTCTGGCCGTATTTTCAAACAACGGATCCCGGCACCATTATTAAATTAACGGCCTCCGTTCTTTTCATCATTGGCCCGCTTGATCTGCTTTTTGGTTCACTGCCACTGTTTGTCAAGGCCGATGCGGCAGTTGCCAATTTGCGTCACTTAGAGCTGCAAGTTGACGAGGCTTCACGAGGCGCTCAAACAGGTGAGCCTGCCGCAACCGTCATGCCACTGTTTGAGCAGCTTGAGTTTCGCGATGTCTGCTTTGAATACCAAAACGTCGAAGAAAAGCAGCGATTCAAAGTGGGGCCAATTAGCCTCAAGGTGAAAGCCGGTGAAATTATTTTCATCGTAGGCGGCAATGGCAGCGGTAAATCTACCCTGCTCAAACTTCTGACCGGTCTGTACTACCCAACACAAGGTCAAATCGAAGTCAACGGCGAGTCTTTGGACCGTGAACTCTACCCAGATTACCGTGAATTTTTTGGCATTGTTTTTACCGACTTTCACCTGTTCGACCGCTTCTATGGCGCCGTTGACATCAATGAAAAGCAGGTCCGCATGCTGATCAAAGACATGGGACTGGCCGACAAGACCAAATTCCGCGATGGGGCGTTCACCAACATCAATTTGTCGACCGGTCAGCGGAAACGCTTGGCGCTTATCAACGCAATTGCCGATGACCGACAAATCTACGTTTTTGACGAACTCGCTGCAGATCAAGACCCGGAATTCAGGCGCCATCTGTATGAAGAGCTGCTGCCTGATTTACGCAGACTCGGCAAGACCATCATTGCAGTGACCCACGATGACAAATATTTCTCGCATGCTGACCGGGTGATCAAAATGGAAGAGGGACATATGCGGGAAGAGACACTGCCGTGAAAACTCCCGAAATTGCCCATGCGCTGTGCCAAGAGCCACCGACACCGGTATTGAGCCACATTGATCGCCAACGAAGAAGCGTCATCTCCGCTGCGTTGGCACTGACTTGGGTCGCAACAGATGGGTATTGTCAAACTGTGCTGGCCGCTTCGTCCTCCAAGTTTGCAAAGACATCTCAAGCTGACCCAAAACCTCGCACCAAACTCATCGTCGCTTTTTTGAACTCTCCCCCCGAAATGGTGGTCTATTCAAAAGGACGCCACTCTGGCGTGCTTCAATACATTCTCGAGGAGGCAGCTCGCAGAAGTCATTGCGAAATTGAATGGCGTGAAATGTCTTTCGGTCACAGTCTGGACGCACTGAAGTCTCAAAGCATCGACATCGTGACCAACGTCCGATTCAGAACCCCGGAGCGCGAGAGTTACTCGCGCTTCTCCGTCAATTTGGGCACGATTCCAAGCGTTATCTACATCTCTTTAAACAGCAACGAAAGTCGTGACATCAAGAGCTTGAAAGATTTAACCAACCATCGGATTGGATACCGCAGAGGTGTTTATTACTTCAAAGAGTTTGAGGCTCTGCCAAACAACAATCGCATTCCATTTGACGACAACGACGCAATGGCGCGGGGTTTTGCAGAAAATAAAATTGATGCCATGTTGGTCAACAACAAAATCTCAACCGAAAGCGCCTTGAAAGCAAGCGGCGTTAACGCATCACGCTATCGCTATGCAAGTCTGATCATGGACAAGGAAATCATGAGCACCTACATGATGTACTCCCTCAAGCCTGAGTTAAGTCCTGTTTTCAACCTTTTGGATGCAGAGCTGGAAAAAATGCTGAAAGAAGGACTGATTGCCGACATCTACCAGAGTTTTGATGCCAAACCACCCAAACCAATCTGGCAGTCGAGCGCTGATCGCAAGGAATAATATGAAACCAAATCATTCTGAGTTTGTAGTGCGCAGTTTCATGAGGACCACGGGATGAACGCCTTCATACATAAACTCAAGGACCGGGCGCCTTATTTAATCGTGGCATTCTTTTTCATGCTCATGGTGACCATCGCACTATGGTCTCGAATAGTTGTGGTGATCAAGCCCGGAGAGGCAGGGGTTCTTTATCGCATGCTCAGCAGCGGAACAGTCACTGACAACATCTATGCTGAAGGGCTTCATATCTTGATGCCTTTGAATTCAATGGCCATTTACGACACGCGCGTGCAATTGGTACTTCACGATTTTGATGTACTCACCAGCAGTGGTCTTCCCGTCAAATTAAAAATTGCCGTTCGCTTTCAGCCAATTTATGAGTTGTTGGGAGTGCTGCATCAGCAAGTGGGGCGTGATTACGTCAACAAAATCATCCTGCCGCAAATTGAATCTGTACTGCGCCGCAATCTTGGACAACGCACCCCAGAAGACATTTACACCAACAAGGACGGCGTGCTGAGCAAGATCATCACGCTGGCCCTCGAAGAAGTAGGTCGCAAATATATCTTGGTGGACGAAATCATCATTCGCTCTGTCGAACTACCCGACTCAGTCAGCAAATCGATTGAGTCGAAGGTGATCAATCAGCAGCAAGCCTTGGCCTACAAATACAAACTGGAGGCAGAAGAATATGAGGCCCAACGCAAAGTCACCGAGGCTGGGGGTATTCGTGATTACCAAAAGATCATTGCTTCAACCATGACAGACAAGACGCTGCAGGCCCAAAATATTCAAGCAACCCTGGAGTTGGCGAAATCTGCCAATACCAAGGTGGTGGTGCTGGGATCATCTAAGGGCGGCACACCCATCATCATTGGTGACAAATGAACTTACTCAGACCGTCGCACAGGGCTTGCATGCTGCCCTTTCTGCTGACCAGCCTGATGGTGGTTGCGGGACTGAGTGCCTGCGGCAACGAATCGTCTGAATCAAAACATCGAGCGCGCTTAGACAGAAATGCCAACGTGTTGGCCAATTACAAAGCTGGCAAAGACATTCACTTGGCGGTGGTCTGGGATTCACGCATTCGCGGCTTCATTGAGGGTGCCCAACTGGCGATGGAGGAATACAACGCAGAAATAGCCGCAGAAGATGAGCGCAGCAAGCGGCAAGCGTTGGCCGAAAAACGACCGCCCCCTGCCCTGGGTCATCGCCTGGTTCTGGATGTCATCGATGAAAGCGCCTTCACCAACACGCGCGCTGTAGCACGCACACGCGACGAAGGAAGTCACCGAAATGCCTTGGGCGAAGCTGGTACTCAAATTGCAAAAGCCGTGCTGAGCAATCCCAACGTGTTGGCCGTCGTGGGCCACATGGATGAACGCGCCACCTTATCTGCCATGTTGGCATACCAAAAAAAAGGCGTGCTTTTGCTCGCCGGCAATGCGACAGACACTCGGCTCGAATGGATGAGTTCGAGCGATTTTTCTGAGACTTTCGGTCTTTATTTTCAATTGCGCCCCACCGACGAAACCATGGTGCAACGCATTGCACAAACCTTTGTCGACAGGCGCTGGAGCAACGTCTACCTGGCTTACGAAAACACCAGCGGCAACGAGAGTTTGTTGCAACTGCTGACCTCTGAATTCGCCAAACGAAACATACGGATTCATGGATCGATCGCCTTTCGACCCGGAGGTAATTTGAACCAATTGAAGCTTCGTACCTTTCAAAATCACTTCACCGAAGTCGGCGCAAGTGATGTCGATGCCATCGTTTTACTTGCTCCAGCCAAGGTGGGGGCAGAAATCATCAAAAGCAGTCGCGGCCTTGGCGTACTGCAGCCCTTTGTTGGCACGGGGGCTTTCCTGCTGCCTGATTTCATCGAACAAGTAGGGCCTGCTGGCAACAACACCTTGGTTACAACGCTCTATCGAAAAAACACCTTCGTCGTGAAACGTTTCGAAGAACGATTTACCAAACGCTTCCCCGGTCTGGTGCCGGACGAAACTGCTGCCATGGGCTATGACAGCGTGCGACTCTATGTCGAAGCCGTGGCGCGGGCCCAGACTGTCGAATCGGCCACTGTGTCGCATGTGTTGCGCTTTGATTTACCCGTCTTCTATGGGTTGTTGGGCTCTTATGTGCTCAAGGATGGCCACAGCAGCGCTTTGAGCTACCACCTAGAGCGCCTGTCCAAAGTGCCCAACTCCCAGAAGATGGAATACGTCAAAGCCGATTAGACACAGGCCAAAGCTACAACCCCATGTTGACCCATCTGCAGCGCCTTGAGGCGCAGAGCATTCACATTCTGCGCGAGGTGGTTGCCGAGTGCGAAAGACCTGTGATGCTTTACTCGGCAGGCAAAGACTCCGCCACCTTGCTTCATTTGGCCCAAAAGGCCTTTTACCCTGCTCCGCCCCCGTTTCCGCTGCTGCATGTCGACACCACCTGGAAGTTCCAAGACATGTACGTCTTGCGGGATCGTGTCGCACAGAAAAGCGGGATGCAACTGCTGGTCCATCAAAACCCCGAAGCCCTGGCGCTTGGAATCAACCCATTCGACCACGGCTCTCAGATTCATACCGACCAGTGGAAGACCCAGGGTCTGCGCCAGGCACTGGACCTGCATGGCTTTGATGCCGCATTTGGTGGTGCACGTCGCGACGAAGAAAAGTCGCGGGCCAAGGAGCGAATTTTCTCGTTTCGAACAGACAAGCACCACTGGGATCCCAAAAACCAGCGACCAGAGCTCTGGCAGCTCTACAACGCCCGTAAAAAAAAGGGCGAGAGTCTGCGCGTGTTTCCGATATCGAATTGGACCGAGCTCGATGTCTGGCAATACATCGCCATGGAGAACATTCCAATCGCTCCACTCTATCTGGCTGCACCGCGTCCAGTGGTTCAGCGCGAAGGCTTGCTCGTGATGGTTGACGACGCACGCATGCGACTGGAGCCCGGCGAAACACCGGAAATCCGCTCGGTGCGTTTCCGTACCTTAGGCTGCTACCCATTGACAGGCGCTGTCGAATCCAATGCCAGCACCTTGGCCGAAGTGATCCAAGAAACCTTGCTCGCCAACACCTCAGAACGGATGGGTCGCCTGATCGACCGTGATGGCGGTGACTCCATGGAGAAGAAAAAACAAGAAGGTTACTTCTGAGATGCAACAGTCACGTGTACTCCTCGAGTCTGACATCCATGCCTACCTCAAGCAGCATGCCAACAAGCGATTGCTGAGATTCATCACCTGCGGCAGCGTCGATGATGGCAAAAGCAGTCTGATCGGCCGCATGCTGTGGGAATCCAAAATGTTGTTCGAAGATCAACTGGCCACTCTGCGGGCAGACTCGAAACGCGTGGGCACGCGAGGCGAAGACATTGACTACGCCCTTCTGCTTGACGGGCTATCGGCAGAACGGGAACAAGGCATCACGATCGATGTGGCCTATCGGTATTTCTCCACCGACCTGCGCCAATTCATTGTGGCCGACACCCCTGGCCACGAACAGTACACGCGCAACATGATCACAGGCGCATCAACCGCCGACTTAGCGGTCATCCTGGTCGATGCGCGCAAGGGCTTGTTGACGCAGACGCGCCGCCACAGCATCTTGGTGTCCTTGATCGGCATCCGTCACATCGTGCTGGCGGTCAACAAGATGGACTTGGTCAACTATTCACAGCGTGTGTTTGACGACATCGCCACGCATTACCAGGCCTTTGCTGCACAGATTGGCATTCCACACGTGACGGCCATTCCAATCTCAGCCATCCAAGGCGACAACCTCATCGAGCCCAGCGACCAGACCCCTTGGTACAGCGGTCCCTGCCTGCTGCAGCACCTTGAGCGGGTTGAGATTGACACCGATCATTTGCAGGCAGCCCCCCTGCGCATGCCGGTGCAATGGGTCAACCGACCACACCACGAGTTTCGCGGTTATGCCGGCACACTGGCCAGCGGCAGCGTGAAAACGGGTGACCGCATACGCGTCTCGCCCTCGGGCGTGCAAAGCACAGTGCAGCGTATCGTGACAGCTGACGGTGACCTAGACAGTGCGCAAGCGCATCAGGCCGTCACGCTGACCTTGGCCGATGAGCTTGATATTTCGCGCGGTGACGTGATCGCCGCTGCAGACTCTCCCGCACCGTCGGCAAGACAGTTTGAAGCCACACTGGTGTGGATGGGTGAGCCAGCCATGCTGCGTGGACGCGACTACCTGATGAAAATTGGAACCCGCACAGCCACGGCCACCGTGATGCGCTTCAAGTACAAGATCGACGTCAACACGGGTACGCATCTGCCAGCCACGGCACTGGCACTCAACGAAATCGGAGTGGTCGATCTCGACGTGGACCGCACCATTGCATTCGATCCCTACGACGTCAACCGTGATACCGGTGGCTTCATCTTGATCGATCGAATCAGCAACGACACGGTCGGTGCTGGCATGATCCGTCATTCGCTGCGGCGCGCCGACAATATCCACTGGCAAGCCGTCGAGGTCAACAAGGCTTCGCGCCGCAGCATGAACCAACACCACAGCGCAGTCGTGTGGTTCACAGGTCTATCTGGCGCGGGCAAGTCCACCTTGGCCAATTTGTTGGAAAAGCGCCTCCATGCTTTGGGCAAACGCACCTATTTGCTCGATGGCGACAATGTTCGTCACGGACTGACCAAAGACTTGGGCTTCACCGCAGCCGATCGGGTGGAAAACATCCGTCGCGTGGCCGAGGTGGCCAAGCTCTTTGTGGATGCTGGCGTCATCGTCCTGACCGCCTTCATTTCGCCGTTTCGCTCTGAGCGCCGAATGGCGCGTGACATGATGGAAGCTGGCGAATTCATCGAGGTGTTTGTCGACGCGCCCTTGGCGGTGACCGAAGAGCGCGACCCCAAAGGACTTTATAAAAAAGCCAGACGGGGAGATCTGAAAAACTTCACCGGCATTGATTCACCCTATGAAGTACCTGAAAACCCCGAGCTTTGTGTTGACACCAGCCTTTGCACCCCAGAAGAAGCTGCCGATCTGATCTACCAACGGCTGGTCGAGATCGGCTTGCTAGACACCATGTCGTCCACCCCCCCAACGAGGTCATAGGAAGCCTTCGTCGCGCTCGCCTGCCGCAACGGGACGTTGGGCCAGTTCAATCAATTCAGCAATATCGGCAATGGTCGGGCGCTCGAACAACGCAGTCAGCGAGAGTTCTAAGCGAAAACGTTTGCGAATCTGGGCCAGCAACTGGGTCAACAACAAAGAGTTGCCACCCAGCTCAAAAAAACTGTCTTCTGCACTGATGCCCGCGATCCCCAGCAGGCTTTCCCACAGTCGGGCGACTTCCAGTGCCGTCTCACCTGTCGGTGCGATGTAGGCACTCAACATGGCCGGTCGCGGCCGAAGTCCTGATTCCGGTTGTGCCAGCGGGGGCGAATCCATTTGAACCCAGCGGCGAATGCGCTCGTCCAGATCACCCGTCGAAATCACCACCCGGTCGCTCAACGGAGCACTCAGGATGCGATCAAAGGCCTCCATGCCTTGGTCTGGCGTCAGCCCCAGCTCGGCCACCGAACCGCCAGGTTGATGGGGCGCGATCTCGGCCTCAAAACGCCAGCCTTCCCAGTTCACGCTGGTCCAGCACCCAGGATGGCGACGGTTGTGTTCGAGTGCCAGCGCGTCTAGGCAAGCGTTGGCCGCTGCGTAGGCGGCAAAGCCAAGCCCGCCCAGAATGGGTGAGAGCGAAGAACACAGCAAGCAAAAGTCCAAGACGCGCCCTTCCAAGAGCGCCAAAAGAACTCTGCCGCCATCCAACTTCGGTGAAAGCTGCGTGGCACAAAAATCTGCCGTGCTGGCACCGACGGTGGCAAATGAGGCTTGTCCCACCACCCCGGCCGCATGAATCACACCCCGCAACGGTACCCCTTGGGTGTCGATCTCGGCAATCAATGCAGACATTGCCTCCCGGTCACGCACATCCACGCGCACCACCCGAACACGCGCGCCAAGGGCTTGGAGTGCCTCGACCTGGTGGCGTCGATCCCCGGCCAGCTCAGACGGATCTTGACGGCTGGTCAGCACCAGGGTCAGACCGGGCGCTTTCTGTGCCATTCGCCGCGCGAGGCACAAACCCACCTGACCCAGACCACCCGTGATCAGGTAGCAGCCATCGGCACGCAGCATGTTCGACTGCGGCAACGCCTGCGGCAATGGCAAAGCTTCAAAGCGCTCAGCCCAACGCTCCCCGCAGCGCAAGGCCAAAGCCGCTTCATCGACCTGTGCGCTCTGGTGCCCCCAATGGGTCAGCAGTTGCTCGCACAATTGCGCTTGAACCCAAGGCTGCTCAGACAGCACAAGGTCAATCAGTCGGCAGCTTAGATTGGAATACTCTTGGGGCAAAACTCGCAATGGCCCAAGCACAGCCACCTTAGCTGGATCTGGCGTGACATCACCAACGGGCAACACCCGATCGGCGATGACCGTGATCGCAATCGACTCCGAGAACACGCTGCGTCCCAAAGTCTGCCCCAGCGCCAGCAAGGTGTAGAAGCCACGTGCCAAGGCCTCCGCCTCGTTCGCTTGAGGGCCCAACAGGCCCATCAAGACAATGTGATCAAAGGCAGTGGCGCCCTGGTCCGAGGGCGCTATCAGGGCATCCCAAGCAGCTGGATGATCGAACGGTGCCGCGGCGCGACGCGTCACCTGCGCTCCAGCGGCATGCAAGGCTTTCACCAAGGTGTCGCCCAATTGTTGCGCGGCCAAGGTGTCCCCATGCTGTTGGGTGCCCGTATCCAGCGCATCCAGCAACAGCCAGCGACCCTGCGGTAGGGCTCGACGCAGCGGGGGAAGGCTGCGCCATGTAGGACGATAGAACCACTGCGCGGGGTCCTCGCGCTGTCCCTGCTGCGCCGCGTTCACGGCACCCACCGAGGCCGCAGACACTCGGGCGTGGGGCTCGATCCAGTAGCGTTGGTGGTCAAAGGCATAGCTTGGCAAAGGAACGCGGGTGCGACGCTCCTGCTTGTACAGCGCAGACCAGTCGACATCAACGCCCAAACACCATAGACGCGCCATCGCTGTACTCAAGGCCAAGGCATCGTCTACGCCATTGACATTGCGCACATCAGGCAGGCTGGCCACCAACTGCTCAGGCTCGGGCCGATGGACTTGCATCAAGGCCAAACGGCTGAGAACCTGACCAGGTGCAAGCTCGAGATAGACCACACCGCTTTGTGCAAACAAGGTGGTCAGCCCCTGGGCCAGCTTGACAGTTTGTCCAGCCAAGCGCAGGTAATGCTCAGGATCCATCGCCTCTTCAGGTCGGATCCAATCGCCGCTCAAGCAACTCACATACGCCATCTTGGGCGGGTTGAAGCGAACCTTCGCCAATCTGAGCCTGTATGCCTCCAAAAACGGTGCCATGTGGCGGGTATGAAATGGCAAGTTGATGGCGCTGGGCATGCAGACCACGCCTTGCTGGGTCAATTGTTCTTCCAAGCGCTGGATGGCCGCCACGGGACCCCCCACCACGCACTGCCGGGGCGCCAGGCTCATTGCCACATCGCAAACGTCGTCCAACAAGGGGCTCAGCTCGGCCTCAGACATGGACACCGCCAGCAGACGGCCTGGCGCGAGCCGTGACAAAAGGGCGGCACCGTCCACCGCCAAGCTCAGCGCATCGTCCAAGCTCAACACATCGGCCAAGCAGGCGCAGACGTACTCGCCCAGGCTGTAGCCCAGCATCGCCCGGGGCTGAACGCCCAGCGCCTGCCAAGTCCGCGCCAAGGCATATTGCACGACAAACAAAGGCAAGGGATCGGTAGAAAAATTGGGGTCGCAGTCAGCGCGTGAACCAAACAGGCGTGCCAGCAAATCCAAGCCGTGGCTCTGGCGCAGACTGTCGGCGCAACGATCGACTTCGCGCCGAAAGAGCGGCTCGTCGCGGTAGAGGCTGTGGGCCATTCCAACATGCTGCGCGTCTTGCCCCGCAAAGAGAAACACGACCGAAGGTGCTGGCTCAGGTGCCTGCCCGCGCCAGGTGCAATCCCTCCGAGTGGGTGCTGTGGCGCCAGATAAAGGCAGCGCCACGGCCTCTTTGTCCAACACCCACGCTTGACGACGGCTGAAGGCGCGACGCCCGGTTTGCAGGGTGTAAGCGATATCAGCCAGCCAGGGTTGTCCCAAGCTTGCCTCGGGGCCAGTTGCAGCGTGGGACACCCGTTCGGTCAGGCGATCGATGTTGGCACTCAACGCCGACTCGCTGCGCGCCGAAACGGGCAACACCAGCCAAGGGCGGGCTGGATCGGAGCGCCTGGGCGCAGGTGCCTCTTCCACCACCACATGGGCGTTGGTACCGCCAATCCCAAATGAGCTGACGCCGCCGCGGCGAGGCCAGTGGTCCCAGCGCGGCCATTCACGCAAGGCGGCGTTGACGTAGAAAGGGCTTGCTTCAATACCCAGGCGGGGGTTGGGCTCGGTGAAATGCAGCGAGGGCGGAATCTGGCCGTGTTGCAAGGACAGCACCGTCTTGATCAGACTGGTGGTGCCTGCAGCGGTATCAAGGTGTCCCACATTGGTCTTGACCGAACCGATCGCACAACGTCCAACTTGGGTCACCCCGGCACGATGAAATGCGGCAGTGAGCGCACTGAGTTCGATCAAATCACCCAGGTCCGTGCCAGTGCCATGGGTCTCGACATAGCCGATGCTGTGTGCGTCCACATCGCCCATCTCCTGGGCTTCACGAATCACGTCGGCCTGCCCATCCACACTGGGCGCTGTGTAACCCACCTTGAGTGCGCCATCGTTGTTGACCGCAAAACCGCGAATGACGCCCTGAATCGTGTCCCCATCACGGCGCGCATCGACGAGTCGCTTCAACACCACCACCGCCACCCCGTTGCCATCGAAAGTGCCCTGCGCCTGGGCATCGAAGGCCCGGCAACGCCCGTCGGGCGACAGTGTGCCGCCTGGGTGATACCAATAGCCCTGCGACAGCGGTGTGTGCACCGAGCACCCCCCCGCAACCACCAGATCACTTTGGAAAGCCTGCAGACTCTGGCAACCCATAGCGGTCGCCACCAACGAAGTCGAACAAGCGGTGCTGATGTTCATGGCAGCACCACGAAGGTCCAACTTGTAGGCCACCCGTGAGGCCGCAAAGTCCTTGTCATTGCCCAAGGTGATTTGCCAACCGCCCAAGGCCTCAATCAAATCGTCCCGCCCCGCCAGGTTGTGCAGCAAGTAGCTGTTGAGCCCGACGCCCGCGAGCACACCGACACGGCCCGCAGCTTTGAAACTGGCTGAGCCCGGACCATAGCCTGCATGCTCCAGGGCCTCCCAGCTGCACGCCAACAACTGGCGGTGCTGAGGATCGAGCACCTCGGCTTCGCGCGGAGGCATGTCAAAGAAGGCTGCATCGAACTGGTCGGCCCCCTCCAGCACCCCAAATGCTTTCACATAGGACGGGTTCGACAGGTCGGCCTGCGCCACACCAGCATCGCGCAGCTGGTCATCGGTGAAGAAAGTGGTGGACTCCGTGCCATCGCGCAGATGCGTCCAGAACTGGTCCAGTGTGCTTGCACCCGGAACGCGCAAGGCCATGCCGACGATGGCAATGGCACCGTCGTCTTCCTCCTCTCGCGTGAGGTCTTCTTGCGTGGACTGCAAAGTGTCTGAGTGAGCTTCAAGCACGCTGTTGCCTCTTGTCCCGCTGCTGTCGAACTGCCTCGCGGCGCCGGTTGGCCAATTCGCGCACCTGGTGCTCTGGATCAACCGTAGGGACAGGCGCAGCGTTGCCCGCCAAGAACAGTGCTTGCGCTGAAACCGTCGGAAGCCTGAACACGTCCACCGCCGTGACGGGATGGCCAAAAGCCTCTTGCAAACGGTCACGCAGCGGCAGCACCAACAACGAATGCCCACCCAGCTCAAAGAAGTTGTCTTCCAGGCCAACATGCTCAAGCGCCAACAACTCACGCCAGATGGCAGCAATGCGGCGTTCGGCCTCGCCGCCCAAGCCGATCACTTGGGCCGGCTGAGCTGTTTGGCGTGCGTCAGGCGAGGGCAATGCCGCACGGTCAACTTTGCCGTTGGCATTGACAGGCAGCGCCTCGAGCATGACAAAGCTGCTGGGCAGCATGTGCGCTGGAAGTGTCTGTGCCAAAGCACTGCGCAAGCTCGCGGAGGTCAGCGTGACGCCGGCAACCGGCACCACATAGGCGATCAGGCGCAGATCCAACTCACTTCTGCGCTGCGCCACCACCACCACATCACGCACGCCCTCCAGTCGCGCCAAAGCACTCTCGATTTCGCCAAGCTCAACCCGATAACCGCGTAGCTTGATCTGGTTGTCAATGCGCCCGTGGTAGACCAGTCGACCGTCGGGAAGGTAGCGCACCAGATCACCCGTCTTGTACAAGCGATGGCCAGCTGTGGCAGGCAAGACATGCGTCGGCACGCCGGTCTGATCGATGTGAATGAAGCGTTCAGCCGTGAGCTCGGGTCGTTGGTGGTAGCCGCGTGCCACACCGGTACCGCCGATGTAGAGCTCGCCCTTGACGCCCACAGGCACGGGCTGGCGCCTCGCGTCAAGGACGTACAACTGCGTGTTGGCAATGGGTCGACCAATTGGCACCGCCCCACCCTGCTCCAAGTCATCAACACGCACCTCGTGCACACAGCACCCCACCACGGTCTCGGTGGGGCCGTATTCGTTGATCAAACGGGTCTGGGGTGCATGCTTGAGCCAAGGCGCCACATGCCGCTCCAGCAGGGCCTCGCCACCCAACACCAGAAAACGCGTCATGCCCGCCATGGCCTCAGGGTCCAACATGGCATTGAGCATCTCGAGGTGCGCGGGCGTGACCTTGACCACGCTCCAATCATGTCCCGAGGTCAGCGCCGAGTGGATGACCTCGATCTCTGGCTCATCCTCGCTCAACACCGACAAGGTGCGCCCTGCCATCAGCGGCGCCAGCAAGCAAGTGATGGTGGCGTCAAAGCTGATCGACGAATGCAAAGGTGCACCTTCACCATGCGCGATCTCGTAGTGCTGTACTGCCCAAGCCAGATAGTTGCTCAATCCACGGTGTTCGATCAGCGCACCCTTGGGTTGCCCTGTCGACCCCGAGGTGTAGATCAAATAGGCCAGATGATCCAGACCGGCCAAAGGCGACGGGTTGCGCTCAGACGCGTCGGCGTAGCGCGCACGTTCGCTGTCGAGGCACAGCACACGCAGATCGGATACATGCGCCCACTGCGACGTCAACGATTGCTGGGTCAGCAGCAACTTTGCGCCAGCGTCTTGTTGCATGAAAGCCAAGCGCTGCGCCGGGTAGGCAGGATCAAGCGGCAAATAAGCGCCTGCAGCTTTTAATACGGCCAGCAAGCCCACCACCAACTCGACCGAGCGATGCATGTGAAGGGCAACCACCTGATCGGGCCCCACCCCTTGCTCACGCAGCCAATGGGCCAGTCGGTTGGCTTCCTGGTTGAGCTGTTCGTAGGTCCAAGATTGCTGCCCAAAACGCAAGGCCACCGCCGTCGGCGTCTGCGCCACTTGGGTCTCAAACCACTCTGGCACGCACACCTGGGGCGCCACGTCGGTGGCCCTGTGGTTCCACGCCGAAAACAGCTGCTCAGCCGCTTGTGCGCCCAGCATTGGCAAATCAGACACCGACTTTTGCGGCGTCGCCACAATCCCTTCGAGCAAGGTGACGAAA
Organism: Comamonadaceae bacterium; assembly: GCA_947451285.1. Classification (GTDB taxonomy): domain Bacteria; phylum Pseudomonadota; class Gammaproteobacteria; order Burkholderiales; family Burkholderiaceae_C; genus Limnohabitans. The sequence goes on along the minus strand of CANFYL010000001.1, from coordinate 59,821 downwards.
GCGTCCACATGACGCGCGATGGTCTCAGCCTCAAACAAATCGCGACTGAAGTCGCATTCCAGCACCATCACATGGTTGACTTCGGTCAAATTCAAGATCAGTGAGAAGGCCGTGTGGTGAACAGGCTGCGATAACCAACCCACCTCCAAGCCAGCCATGGGCGGGGCACTCCCAGGTCGATCGAGGTTGAACAAAGTCGAAACCAAGTTGCCTCGCAGAGCCTTGAAGGCCGGTAGCTCGATCAGTTGCGCATACGGATAGTCTTGGTTTTCGTAGCCTTGCAACAAGGTATCACGCATCTCACGCAGGTAGGACGAAAAAGGCTGGTCCCAGCGCAATCGGCTACGCACCGGAATCAGGTGCGTGCAATACGCCACCAACCGATCGCCGCCTTTGAGGCCACGGCCAGCCACAGGCAGGCCCAGCACCAAATCGTCCTGAGCGCACAGGCGGTGCAGCCACAAGGCATAGGCTGAAAACAGCAGCATGAATTCGGTGCAGCCGTTTTCACGGCTGCGTTCTCTTACACCTTGGAGCAGTTGCGCAGGCAACTGGCGCGTGAAGCGACCGCCCAGGTAACTGCGGACTGGCGCTGCGGGTCGGTCAACAGGCAGGTCCAGCACGGGCAGCGGCCCTTGCAATTGGGCCAACCAATAGGCCTGCTGCTTGTCAAAACGGGCCGTCTTGCGCCAATCGGCATAGGCCAAAAGAGGCAGCGGTTCGGGCAGCGTTGCGGCCTGCCCCGTCAAGGCGCTGGTGTAGAGCGCGGTGAGTTCTTGCACCATCAGGTTGAGCGAGAGTCCGTCAACGATGAGGTGATGGGCTTTGAGCAACAGCCTGTGTTCGCGCGGCCCAATGCAAAACAGATGTGTTTCAAACAATGGCCCTCGGGACAAATCAAAGGGAATGTGGGCCTGCTTGGCCAGTTCTGCATCCAGCGCTGCTTGGGGCGAGTCAGCGCCACTGAGGTCGCTGACTTGCAGGCCCGACTGCGCGAACTCGCGCAGCGGCACCACGCGCAAGCTGTCGCCTGCTACCACGCTGCGCAGCGCGTCATGGCGACGCATCAGCTCGCGCACGGCAATGCGCAGCGCTGCAATCTCCAACTCACCCCCCAAGGACAACAGTGCCGAGATGTGATACGCCATAGAGCCCTGCGGGCTGAGCTCGGCCAAAAGGGCGAGCTGACGCTGTGCGGTGGTCATTTCAATGCGGGGCTGTGTCTCGGGCGTCGCATTCGCAGGGGCTTTGTCGGCCAGAAATCCGCCCTCGCGCATCGCCAACACGCTGTCCTTGACCGCCTGCACGATGAAGTCCACATCGGCATCTGTGTGGGCGGTCGAGAGGAAATAGTTACGCCACTCCCAAATGAAAACGCCGCGCACCATGAGGTGATAGAACAACAACTCCAAATTGGACGAGAACGCAAAACGGAACAAGGAGCCAAAGTGCACCACGCGCATCGGCACCTCTTCCAGATCAAAGAAATCGTTCAACTCAGACGCCAAACGCTGGGTCCGCCGGTTCAAAATTTCCTGCAATGCCGGGCCCTGCTGCTTGAGATGCCGCAAGGTCGCCAGCGTGGTGATCATGGCCGCTGGGTGTTGGCAGAAAGTCCCTCCAAAAATGGTGCGGTCGACCATGGGGTAGGTAGCGTCCCCGTAGTTCCATGCGCCACCATCGATCGCGTCCATATAGCGGGCTGCGCCCGCCACCACCCCAATCGGCAGCCCCCCACCCAGGACCTTGCCGAAAGTGGCGATGTCGGCCCGAACATTGAACAAGGCCTGCGCCCCTCCGGGATGCGTGCGAAAGCCGGTGATCATCTCGTCAAAAATCAGCAAGGCACCCGCCTCTTCGGTGATCTTTCGCAGCGCTTGCAAAAATTCCCGGGGTTGCAAATCTGGACGACGACTCTGCACAGGTTCCACGATCACCGCCGCCAGTTCTTTGGCATGGGCACGGATGAACTCAAGCGACGCATCGCTGCCATAGTCGAGCAACAGCAAATCATCCACCGAGCCCTGCGTGATGCCCGGCGCCACAGGCACGCTGCTGAGCACGCCATCGGTCCACACAGGTCGGCCCATCACATTGTCCGAATGACCGTGGTAGGCGTTGTCAAACATCACGATCTTCTGACGGCGCGTGGCCGCGCGGGCTAGGCGCAAGGCGGCCATGACCGCCTCGGTGCCCGTGTTGGTGAAGGTGACGCGCTCCATGCCAGTGAGCTCGCAAATAAGCCGCGCCGCCTCGCCTGTCTGCGGTGGCCGGGGACCGAGCAAGAGTGGGTCGTTTTCGGTATCTGCCATCGCCTCATCGACAAACGATGGATGGTGGCCAAACAGCGTCACACCCTGACCCATCGTGATGTCCACATAACGGTTGCCGTCCACATCCCACACGTACGCGCCCTGCGCTTTCTTGCCCACGATGGGGTAGAGCATCTCCTTGGTGGTGAAGCGAAAACCCACAGCTGCGCGGCTGTCGGCCAGCACGCTGCGGTCTTTGGCGGCCAATTCTTTAGAACGCTGGGTGCGGCTGGTGTAGAGCGTGATCAAGGACTCGAGGTGGCGGCTTTGCTGCTCGGTGAGGCCGCGTGCACGGATCTCAAGCGGAGACAACATCCGGTGACTGACCACCGTTGAGGCGGGTCGAGACGGGCTCGAGACAGCCTGATCCGACGTGGAGGAAGACGGCTGAGTCGGCACAACTTGCGGCGTGTTGGCGGGTTTCGCTGGAGGCGCGGATGCGCCAGGCGTCGCTGGTGCCAGGGTCATGGACCCACCAGACGGTCCCAGCCCCCCCAGAAACTTCAATTGCTGGGCGACCACTTGGTTGATCGCTTCGGCAGCGCTTTCCATCTGACGGCGCAAGATGAGTTCGAGTTCGCTCGAGGCCACCGTGGCAGATGTTGACAGCGCTGGCGCCAAAGCGACAGCCTGCAAAGACTCGGGCGCAACAGGGCGCGAAGCAGCTGGCGCAAGCGTCTCACCCGCCCCCCCCTGCGCAGGCGATGTGGACTGGTTTTGCACGATGTAGTCTGCCAACGCATCCATGCACGTCAGCTCCTGAAAGAACTGCGGAATCGTGATCGTCAAACCAAATTGGGCCTCGACGCTGCGTTGCACTTCCATCAGCACCAAAGAATTTGCGCCCATCTCCAGGAAAGGAATACGCACGTCCTCCGGACTGGGCGTGCTGGGCAATACCTTGGCCATGATTTGGCGCAGTGTGCCCTCCACCGCGGCGCGGTCAGCCGCCGGCGCATGTGCGGGATTCAAAGAGTCGTTCGACATGTTTGTTGCTCCAAAACCTATAAAAAATAAGACGAACGCTTTGACCCAGACGGATCAGCACCCTGCCATGGCATCGCAGCATGCCCAAGGTTCAGGCGCAAGGCCACACCACTGTGGCAACCTGCATCTGTCTCAAAAGGCGCCAAGTAGAGGTGTCCGTGGGCCGGCACTGCGCCAATGAAACCCCGCGCCTGCGGATGGGCTTGGGTCAGATCGGCATACGACCAGCTTGCCGGGTCGTGGAAGTCACCCCGCAAATCACATCGCGTGATCTGTCCGTGGTACTGGCCCACACCTCTGCAGTGCGGAATGAGGTAGAGGTGATGCCCCTCACACACCGCACCAAAAAAACCACGGGAACCCGGATGGACGCTGGCGCAGTCAAATACCTGCCAGGCCTGAGGATCTGCAAATTCGGCGCGGGTGTCTAGCCTCAACACACGACCATGTCGGTCCTGCGCATCGGCATAAGGGGCGAAATAAACCATGCCCTGATGTTGGGCAGCGCCCACATAGCCCTGAGCACCTGGGTGAAACTCGGTCACGTCGACGCATTGCCACGCATTGGTTTGCCTGAACTGGGCTTGTCGATCAAGCCGCGCGACCCGGCCGCTGTACTGCCGCTGCCCGCGCAGATAGGGCACCAGGTAGACGTGGTTCACATCAGCCACCGCCGAGTGGTAACCCAGACAATCAGGATCCAGACTGGCCAGGTCAAACACATCCCAAGCCGAGGTGTCGTCAAAGGGCTGAGCTGTGTCGTAACGGGTCACCTGGCCATGGTGTTGGCTGTGGTCGAGCTGATAAGGCGCAAAGTACACATGACGACCGTCAAAACAACCGCTCACAAAGCCACGGCTGTGCGCATGCACGGCTTGTGTGTCAAACACCGACCAGCTGTCCTTTTGCAAAAACTCAGCCTGGGTGTCAAAGCGCACCACCCGTCCGTGATGTTGCCCCCGACAAAACGGCACAAGGTAGAGAAAACGCCCATCAAAGATCAGGTCGACAAAGCCACGGCAAGCCGGGTCAATCTGAGCCACATCAAAGTGCGACCAGGCCGAAGGTGCATCAAACCCCTGCGTGAGGTCATGGCGCAGCACCCGGCCATGGAAGTCGCCGTTGTTGAGCGGCGCGTAATAGACCCACCGGCCATCAGACGCGGCACCCGAGAAACCCCGGTTGTGCGGGTCTAGGCCGCTGAGGTCAAAACATTCGACGCCGTGCATGGTTCAGTCTTCGATCTGCACATTGACGAATGGCGGGAAAGACTGAACCACCTCAAGGTTGTTCTCAAAGATCACCAGCTCACCTTGTTTTTCCAGCTCACGAAAGTGGTTGAGCTTGTAGGTCATGTACATCATGCGGTTGCGGTCATTGGGCAGCATTTCGGCCAACAAACGCACACCCAGTCGGCGCGCTTCATTGCGCAAGTGGGTGATCAAAATGGTGCCCACGCCACGGGTCATGACACGGCAAGACATGAGGAACAGTTTGACCATCCATGCATCTTGGCGGCACTCGATGAGAACCAAACCTATTTTTCCGTAGGTGCCGTATTTGTCTTCCAATCCCGCAATCAACAAGCGGTGGTCTGGGGACTGACGCAGAAAATTGAGCTCGTCGTGCGAGTAGGTGTAACCGGTGGTGTTGAGCTGATTGGTCCTGAGTGTCAACTCCTCGGCGCGCTGCAGATCCTCCTCGCGAGGTCGGGCAATCGTCAGTCGCATCTCCAGACTGGCCAAAAAATCGTTTTGCGGTCCTTCGAACCGCTCTTCAACCGCATTGCGCAAGATGTCAGCTTGGTACATCGCACGACGACGCGCCGAGTCCTCCGTCACAAAGCGCGGGTTGAGCGCAGGCAGGGCCAGCATGCTGGGCACCTCCAGCGCATCCAAGCACAACACCGTGGCGTGCACAAAACGCACCTCTTCCCGTTCAAAGGCTTGGTCATCGATGAATGCCAAGGTGTCGATGCCTATGTTGAGGCTCTGCGCAATCCGCTGTATCGACGCCGATTTGGCACCCCAACTGATCTGCGGGTACAAAAAATAATCGGCCATGCCCAACTCTTGAAGCTTGGCCATCGCCAGTGCATGGTCGTTCTTGGACGCAATAGATTGCAAAATGCCGCGCGCATCAAGCGCCTGCACCACCTCGAGCACACCCGGCCTCAGGCTGCTCACGCCGCCCTCTAGCAGGGTGCCATCCCACAGCGTGTGGTCCAGATCCCAGACCACGCACTTGATGGCGCGTTCTTTCTTTTCCTTGCGCAATGCTTCGGCCTGATTGGCCAGCACCACGGTTGCTTGTGATGATTCAGTCACGGTCGTTCATCCTTGGGTTGGGTTGATTTGCGCGCGTTGTTGCGCCGCAAAGTCTCGGTAACCATGTCGAGAAATCAAAATTTGCTGAATCTCGTTGCTGCCTTCAATGATTTCCATGATCTTGGCATCGCGCATGTAGCGCTGAACAGCGGATCGGTCGGTACAGCCTTGGGCACCATGAATTTGCACCGCATGCCCGGCCACATCACTGGCCACCCGCGAGGCGAAATATTTCGCAATCGATGTCTCCATGATCAGCGCAGGATCTCCGGCTTCTTTCATCACGCAGGCGCGCAAACACAACAGCCGTGCGGCGCGCACTTGGGTGATCATGTCGGCCAGCATGCCCTGGATCAACTGATGATCAAGCAGCAAGGCACCAAAGGTCTTGCGCTGACCGGCATAGGCCAGACTGGCATCGAGTGCCGCCTGCGCCAAGCCCACGCAGCCCCATGCAATGCTGTAGCGGCCGTGGTCCAACGCTGTGCCAGCGACATGCGAGAAGCCAAAACCAATGCGCCCCAACATCTGCGATGCAGGCACACGACATCCGTCCATCAGAACTCGCCCCAGCATGGCTGATCGAAAGCCCGACATACCTTCGATCGGCTCGATGTGAAGGCCCGGCGTGCCGCGCTCGACCAGGAAAGCCGTGGCTTTGCCGTCGACTTGGGCCACCACCAAAAACAAGGAAGCGACCTGCGCAAATGAGATCCAACATTTCTCACCCTGGAGGATCCAATCCTCGCCGTCCGCCGTGGCGGTGGTGGTGCTTTGCCCAGCGTCACTGCCGCCAGCGGGTTCGGTCAGGCCGAACGCCCCGATGCGCTCACCACGCGCCAACATGGGCAACCATTGCTGGCGCTGTGCAGCGCTACCCCACTTGAGCAGCGCCTGCGCCACCATGCTGTGCACGGTGAACAGCGACAGCAAGGAGCCACTGGCTCGCCCCACCGCTTCGCACAGCAAACCCCAGCTGATCGCGTCAAGCCCTGCCCCAGCGTACTGCGCTGGAACCACGCCGCCAAGGTAGCCACAGCGGGACAACTCGGCGATGAGTTCGGCCGGCATTTCTTGACGGCGATCGAACTCGTCGGCAAGGGGTGCCACCCGCTCGTCCATGAAGCGCCTGTATTCGGCTTGTGCAGCCTGTTGCGACGCACTGAGCTCAAGATCCATGGCCGCCCCCCGGGGTCAAGCCCAGCTTGCGACCCACAAAGCTGCAGATCGCGTCGATCGACTTGAAGTTTTCAAAATCAAGGTCTTCGTTGTCGACCACCACGGCGAACTCACGTTCAACAAACAAAACCAGCTGCATGGCAAACAACGAGTTCACCATCCCGCTCGAGAACAGATCAATGTCCGGTGCCACGTCGGCGCTGTTGACGTACTGGGCCACAAATTCGCTGGCCTTGCTCTTCACATGTTCGGGACTCATTCAGATACCTCTTGATGGTTGGATTGGGTTGTTAATACTTGAAAAATCCCTGCCCACTCTTGCGTCCGAGCAGGCCGGCATCGACCATCTTTTTGAGCAGCGGGCAGGGGCGGTATTTGCTGTCGCCAAAGCTTTCATGGAGTACTTCGATCGAATACAGAATGGTGTCTAAACCAATCAAATCGGCAGTTTCTAAGGGTCCCATCTTGTGACCAAAACATTTCTTGAATATCTCATCGACCGCCGCCGGCGTGGCCACCTGATCCTGCACGGTGAACACCGCCTCGTTGACAGTCAACATCAGAATTCGGTTGGAGACAAAGCCCGGCGAATCGTTGACCAGCACGCCTGTCTTGCCCATGCCAGCAAGAAGTTCAAAGGTTGTGGCAATCGTCTGCTCTGAGGTGTGCCAACCGCGAATCACTTCCACCGTGGGTTTCATTGGCACCGGATTCATGAAATGGATGCCAATCACCTTGTCGGGTCGTGTGGTGATGGCCGCCACCCGTGTGATCGAAAAGCAAGACGTGTCGACGGCGTAGATCGCTTCGGGCGGGCACACCGCGTCAAGCAGCGGATACACCGATGCTTTGGCGTCCCATTTCTCCACCACGTTCTCGATCACGTAATGGGCCTCGTGCAGGGCCTCGTAACCGGTGGTGAACAAAATCCTGCCCAAGACATCCTCAGGCTTATCGGCAGCGCTTTTGTCCTTTTTGCCAAAAGCGGAGAAGCGCACATTGTTATGAATGCCCACCCGAGCCCGCTCGAGTTGTGACTCGGAGATGTCGATCAACACCACGCGGTAGCCGCTTTGCGCGAGGTTCTGGGCGACAGCGCTGCCCATGACGCCTGCGCCCACGACGCCAATCAGCTTTGTATTCATATATCGTTCCTTGTTGCAAAGTCAGGGTCTGTGAAATTCAATTCGACACCGGCGAGCCAAAGTTTGCCCAACGTGGTCAAAAAGCAGACCTCATCGGGCTGCTGTTCGTAGCGGTTCTTGAGCGAATTCAGCGTCAGCCGCTCGGGCATGCGCTCAGCCATAGGGTGTTGATGCACAAAGCTGCCCAAGCTTTGGCCGGGGCCGACCTCCAAAAAGACCGAGCTCTGGCCTTCGAACATCTGTGCCAGGCCGTCCGCAAAGCGCACCGTCTGCCACGTATGGCGAGCCCAATAGTCAGGGTCGCGCGCCTGCGCTTCGGTGATCCAGCGGCCACTGAGGTTAGAGACAAAAGGAATACGGGGCGCGTTCAATTGAAAGCCGGCCACCAGCGCCACCAGTTCGCCATGCAAGGGCTCCAGCATGTGCGAGTGAAATGCGTGGGTGCCGGGAAGGCGTCGCGACACCACATCGGCGGCCTTGAGCTGTGCCTCTAAGGCGGCAACAGCCGCCTCAGGTCCACCCACCACGCACAGCGTGGGTGTGCTCACAATCGACAGCGACAACTCAGCCCCCATCCATGGCCGCAGCCTTGCCTCGGACAGTGGCACGGCCAACAGCACACCCGTGGGCAAGCCGGCGATGAGTTGAGCGCGTCGTGCAATCAGATGCAGCGCATCTTGCGGACTGATCACACCCGAGAGACACGCCGCAGCGTACTCGCCAACGCTGTAACCAATCATCGCCTTGGGCTTCACCCCCTGAGACAACCACAAGCGACCCAGCGCGTACGCCACGATGAACAGTAAAGGCTGGCAGTGCTCGGTGCGATTGAGCGCCACTTCTTGCGGGGACTGTGTGGCAGGCGAGCGCGACAGCATCGCCCGCAGGTTGGGCTTGGCTGGGGCTGCCTGCTCTGCACCGGCCTGCGCCGCCGAATCTGGCGCGGGATAGAGCACGCTGGCCAAATCCAGTCCGTGTTGCGCCTTGAGCTCTTTGCAACACCAGTCGAAGGTGTCGCGAAACACCGGCGCACTGGCATAGAGCCCCTGAGCCATTCGAAGATAGTGATCACCCACACCAGGAAACATAAAGGCCACCTGCCTTGGCTCGGCAGGGGCTGTGGCTGTGATGAAACGCTTGGGGTCTCGTGGAGCCCCGCCACGACCCAAGGCCAAGGCCAAATCTTCGCCCCCGCGGTGCACGATGAAAGCACGCACAGGCCCCTGGCCTTGGACGCCGTGCAAGGGGGGGGCTGTTTGCTCAGCCAAGCGTTGAACCAACAGTGCCAACTCATCCTGCGTGTTGGCTGCCATTTGCAACAACTGCCAATCTCCCAGACGGGTGGCGTCTTGCGCCTTGACCTCAGGGCTGGCAACACTTGCTGGGCTCGATTGCATGCGCTGCTGTAAAAACGCCAATTGTTGGGCCACCACCTGCTGGATGCTCGCTGCGGCCGACTCAAGTTGCGAAGCCAACAAACCCGCCATACCGGGCACAGCTGGCGCTGTAGGCAAGACAGGCGCCTGAAGCAGTGGGCTGGCTGCTGCAGGCACGCAACGGGTTGTGGGCACGGCGCCAACAGGTGGGCTAGCGGGTGGCGCCTCGGTGCTTGGAAGCCAGTAGCGCTGGCGTTGAAACGGGTAAAGAGGCAAGCGCACTCGGCGCGCTGCGTAGCCCGCATCGAAGCGGGCCCAATCCACCCCAAAGCCGCGCAAATACAGCCCCGCCAAACTGCCCAGCAGATCGTCCCAGGGTTGCTGCGCGCTGAGCTGCACATGCAGCAAAGTGCCAAACCCCGCAGCGTTCAATACCGGCGCGTCTGCACCCGGGCATTGAGACGGCCAGCGGTAGCCCTGGCAAGCCACAAAAGGCCAAGGTGTGGCGTCCAGGTAAAGCGCCAGCGCGGGGGGCTGTCCGTCCAAAGCCTGTCCACCCAACAAGGCAAACACCTGCTCGGTGTCGAACACTCCGGCCACACGAAGCGCGGCCAGCGCACCCACACCGGCACCGCTGACAGCGGCAGGGCGCAGCCCCCAGTCGTTCCAAAGATCGGCCAACGCAAGCTGGCAAGCCAGCTGAGCCAGCTGCGGCTGCAGCGATGGCTCGAACCCTTCATGTTTGACAAAGGCTTCGTAACGCGTCAGCTGGGCAGCCAAGAAGGGTTGCGACAGTGCCACTGCATGGACAGCCTCGACATCCACCGTATCGGCGAAGCACCAGGCCAAACGACCAGGGCCGTTACGGGCCACTTGACTGGCGACACGTTCGCCATTGAGCACGGCTTGCAACTGCTCGCGCAAGCTCTGTTTGTCGCCCACGGGCAGCGCCACACGCCATGCAAAGTGGTTGCGCCCGCCATTGGCACTCCAGCACAGATCGGCCAGTGCGGTGGCGTCTTGCATCAACGGGGCTTCCAAGTAGGCCCGCACCACCTCGCGCAGCGCCTGCTCACTGCGCGCTGACAGACACAGCAGATGGGATGCTCGGCTGGCGCCCGAGCGTTCGGGCTGCACCAGCGGTGCCTCCTCCAGCACCGTGTGGGTGTTGGTGCCAGACAGGCCAAACGAGCTCACGCCTGAGCGACGCGGCACGGCGCGGCGCGGCCAGGCTTGGAGCTGGCTGGGCACCCGCACAGTGAACCCTTCCCAGTCGATGCGGCTGCTGGCTTGCTTGAAGTGCAAATTGGGGACGATTTGCTCGTGCTCGAGCATCAACACAGATTTGATCAAGCCAGCCACGCCCGCTGCAGCGTTCAAATGGCCGAAATTGGTTTTCACCGAACCCAAGTGCAGCGGCTGATCGACGGGACGCTGACCGAACACGGCCTTGAGTGCGCCCACCTCAATCGGATCGCCCAACTGGGTGGCGGTGCCATGCGCCTCGACATAGTCGATGTCGGCCGGCGACAACCCCGCACGCGTCACCACCTCGCGGATCAAACACTCTTGCGCCTGCTGGCTGGGAACGGTGAGTCCACTGGCGGGCCCGTCATGGTTGAGCCCACTGGCGCGTATCAGGGCTCGCACCAAATCACCCCGGGCCGTGGCGTCCGAGAGACGGCGCAACACGATCACGCCAGCCCCCTCCCCCAGTACAAAACCATTGGCTGCCTCGTCAAAGGTGCGGCATCGGCCATCGGGCGAAAACGACTGGGTCTTTGACAAAAAGATTTGCATCGGCGGCGTCAGGTTGAGCTGCACGCCCGCCACGATGGCCACATCGCACTCGCCTTGTCGCAGCGCCAAACAAGCCTGGTGCAGCGCCACCATGGACGAGGAGCACGCTGTGTCCACCGAGAAAGTCGGACCATGCACCCCCAACACATAGGCCAATCGCCCCGCAGCAAAACAAAGCCCGTTGCCCGTGCCGGTGTAGGCCTCGATCTGCTCGCGCTGCCCACCCAGTTGCATCACGCCGTAGTCGGTCTGGGTGATCCCCACAAACACGCCGGTGCGGCTGCCCTTCAATTCCGACGGCGCCTGGCCCGCGTCCTCTAGGGCATGCCAAGCCACCTCCAGCAGCATGCGCTGTTGTGGGTCTAGGTATTCGGCTTCACTTGAAGAGATACCAAAAAACCCCGCATCGAAATGGTCCACGTCGTTGAGAAAACCACCGTAGCGCGTGCTGATGCGACCCGCCGCATTGGGGTTGGGGTCAAAGAGCTGCTCCAGATCCCAGCGCTCGATGGGCACTTCGCGAATCGCATCGCGTCCCTCGGCCAACAAGCGCCAGTAGGCATCCAAGCCATCGGCCTGTGGAAAGCGACAACCCATTCCGACAATGGCCACCGGCTCTCGGGCTGCGCCCTCGACGTGATCCAAGCGCGCGCGCAACTCTTTGATGGCCAGCGCCGCCTTTTGCAAGGGCGACAGCTGTTCGATGCGCTCAGCACGACTTTTCGCGTCGGCAATCTCATTTGGCAAACTCACAAATCCCCCAACTCAGCATTGATCAAGGCTGACAATTCAGCCTCAGACATTTCCGCAATCTCGTCCACGGCTTGCGCCGTATGCGCTGACTCTGCGCTTGCGGCGCGCGCCTGTGGCGTTGCCTGCGCAAGGCCGCTTGCTGGGGAGGCCCCAGCCAAGGACGTTGGCCCACTGCTCAAAAGCTCGTTGACCAAAAAACCCACCAAGGCCTGAACCGTCGAATACTTGAAAAGCAGCGTACTGGGCAAAGGTTCGCCGACCACAGTCAGCAAGCGGTTGCGCAATTCAACCGCCGTCAGCGAATCCATGCCAATGTCAAAGAAACCCACTTCGTCGGGCACGGCCTGGGCTGAATCCAACCCCAAAACCCGCGCCACCTCGGTTCTGACCAGATCGGTCGTCAGCGCGTTCTGCTGCCCCGGGGGCAAGCCATTCAAACGCGCACGCAGCGTGGCCCTGTCAGCGGCTTGGCCAGAGGCCCCCGCTTTTTGCACCTTGAAGCGCGCAAACAGCGCACGCTCCCCCTGCTGCGCCATCACCCGCTCCCAATCGATGACAGCCACCACAGCTTGAGGCACCGGCTGATCGAACAGCATGTCCAACACCTCCATGCCCTGGCTGGGGCTGATGCGTCCCATGCCCCGTGAATCGAGTTGGGCCTGTGTCGACTGGCGTGCCACCATGCCCAGTTCTGACCAAGCACCCCAATTGATCACTGTGGCGGCAAGCCCGGCCATCTGGCGGTGCTGCCCAAGGCCATCGAGGAATGCATTGGCCGCCGCGTAATTGGCCTGAGCCGTTGGGCCCAGCACCGAAGCGGCCGACGAAAAGAGGAGGAAAAACGCCAAGGGCTGCGCCTGACAGGCCAGATGCAGGTTCCAAGCCCCCACGGTCTTGGGGGCCAGCACGGCGGCAAAGCGTTCAGCCGAGAGTCCGGCCAAAACACCGTCGTCGATCAGGCCAGCCGCATGGATCACACCTTGCAAGCGGTGTGACGCAGTCGCCTGGGCCACCAGCGCCTGAGCCTGTGTGAGATCGGTGATATCTGCTTGGCAAACCTGCACTTGGGCACCCAGGGCCTCCATCTCCGCGATCTGCGCGCGCGCCTGTGCTGAAGGCGCTTGCCGCCCAGCCAAGGTGAGGCAGCGGACACCGCGCTTTTCGACCAACCAGCGGGCTGTGCGCAGGCCTAAGTCGCCCAAGCCCCCCACAATCAGGACCATGCCTTGTGCAGACACCGGAATTGCCACGGCGCCTTGGGCTGCGTCAGGCCAAGTCATTTTTTGCAAACGGGGGACCCGTCGATGTGTTGCGCGGCGGCGAATCGCCTGCTCTCCTCGGCTCTGGGCTTCCTGCCACACCGTCAACGCGCACGCGACGGCATCGCTCTGAGCAGGGTCCAGATCCAGCTGCGTGCAATGCAACTCTGGGTACTCGGCCGCCACCACCTGGCCCATGCCCCACAAGACAGACTGCGCAGGCTGGGTGCCATCGGCACCTTGGGTGACCAACAGCAAACGGGGCGTCGGGGCGCAGGCGCGCAGCGCCGGCGATTGCAGCAACTCGAGCAAGGGGCGCCAGCCTTCTTGCAAGGCGTCAGGCTGGGCCTGCAGACCTCGCAAGTGAATGATGCCGCGCAGCCCCACCAGGTCGGACAAAACCTGGCTGAGTCGCGCTGAATCCAAGGGTTCATCGGCAGGCAAACACACACAATCTGGGCCGATCACATGGGCCAATGCCGCCCCCACCCCACCGCGATCGGCCAACACCAACCAAGGTCCCGGCGACACCGTCAATGGTTTGCTGGCCACCAAAATTGCTTGGCGGCACAGGTCTTTGCCAGCAGGCCGGTCAGGGCTGATGACCTGCATCGCGTCAAATCCGTTGGCCTGCATCACCGCCTGCCATTGAGCCGGTCTGAGCAAGGGGTAATCGGGTCGCAAAACATGGTCGCCAAAGCGCCACCATCCCTCGGTCAAACCAAACGTCAAATCCAACCAAGGCTGAGGACAGGTCCCCTCCAACAACAAGAGGCTGCCACCGGGCGCTAACAGGGTGTTGACATGGGAGAGGGTCTGACTCAAATCCCGGGTCGCGTGAAGTGCGTTGGCCGCCACGATGATGTCAAAGCTACCCGGCTCGAAACCCTGAGACTGCGGATCAATTTCAATGTCGAGCAGGCGGTATTGCACCTGTGCATGGGCCTCAAACGCCTCACGGGCACGGGTCAAGAAAGCAGGCGAGATGTCTGTGAACACATACGAGCAACGCCCCTCAGGCAAGACGGGTAAGAGATGCCGCGTGCTGCTGCCGGTCCCCGCGCCAATCTCCAGAATGCGCAGGCCACGTCCAGCAGGCAGGCGTTTGAGCTGGGCTTGCAAGGTCTCGCTCAGCAGCTGGTTGAGCGCTTGCAAACCCGGGGACTCGTTGTAGAAACGGCTGACCAACCCCATGTCACCGTCGGGGAACAGCAGTTGCAGACCTGCCACTCGGCCATCTAAGGCCTGCGCCAAACCTTCGCCACAACGCGCCACCAGCGCCACTTCTGCGGCAGCACCCGTCAAGCGCTGTTGCAGATCAGCCCGCAAAGCGTGGGGGTCATGCGCCAGCGTGTCTGCGATGCGCCAACCAGCGGCCTCAGTTGTCAATTGGCCTTGCTCAGCCAGCACGTGCAACAACCGATTGAGCAGGCTGCGATAAGGACTCAGAACGCGCAACTCGGCCATCAGCCCGTCCAAGGACACCAAGCCCCCGGGCTGCCAGTCCAAGCCTAAATCGACCAAAGCCTGTCGGGCGTAGGCGGCCACCAAGCGGTCGAGGGCCGGAAAAAGATCGCCATACCAAGACAGATTGCCAGCCGCAGCAAGCATGGCCGCAGACATGTCCTCAGCCAGCAAGGCGACCGGCGGCAGCCACTCGGCCTGCGGAGCAAAAGCCACACCTGGCTCCCAGTCGATTTGATAGAGCAGCTCTTGCGCGCGTACCACCTTGCGTTGCAAGGCCCGAGCGCTGACTTGCTGAAAGCGCAGTTCTTCCACGCGAGCGACCACCTCACCCTGAGCGTCGGTCAGCTCCAAGTCGGCGCTGACCATCGAAGCACTGTCATCACGCAGCCTGAGCACACACCACAGCTCAACCCCCGGACTGCGCCAGCGCTGCAAACGGGTGAGACCGACTGGCAGGAAAGGCTCGCCGCGCTCCAGCAGGTGAATGCCCACCATCTGGAATGCCGCATCAAGCAAGACCGGGTGCAACACAAAGGCGTCAGCGCCAGCCTGCACCTCGTCGGGCAAGCGCAGTTGGCCCAAGATCACGCCCGGGCCACGCCAGACGGCCTGAAGGGCTCGGAAATGTTCGCCATGGTCAATGCCAAGCGCACGGCTGCGTTGGTAGAAAAGCTCGACTTCGACGGGTTCGCTGCATTCGCTGCGCAAAGCTGCCATATCGCTTCGCGGTGGGGGCAAGGCTGGATGTGCGCGAAGTTGTCCGCTGCTGTGCAGGCGCCACTCTGGCCCCGCTTCACGGCTGAAGATTTGAAACGACTGACCGCCTTGAGGGTCGGAGCGCAGCAGCAGTTGCACATGGACTGCCTCGGCCTTTGGCAACACCAGCGCACTCATGATGCTCATGTCTTCCAGCGCGATCACCACCGAGTTGGGCTCGGGGTGCGTGGCGGCCAGCGACTGCTCAGCCGCAGCCAAGGCCAACTCAATGTGCCCCGCCGCTGGCAGCACCACCTCGTCAAATATCTGGTGGTGGGCCAACAAGCCCGCCGATTCAGGACTGAGCACTCCAGCATGAACAACCACCGAGGCATCGAGTGCCGGAGAGTCCAAGCGCTCTCCCAGCAAAGGGTGTGATGACGGCGCCGTTCGCGGGCCAGACACGGATTCACCAGGGCGCCAATCGATGCCGTGGGGGCGGCGCTGAAATGGGTAACTCGGCAAGGGCGCTTGCTGATCGCCGGCGCCGTTCAAAGCAGCCCAATCGATTTCGGCACCGCGCACCCACAGCTGCCCCAAGCTCTCCAGCATCGTGGCCCAGCAAGACTTGCCAGCGCGCAGGCTGGGCAACCAAACGCATGATGCAGCCACCGCCTCGCCGGCATGCTGGGCAATGTCTTGCCCCAAGGCGCAAAGCGTCGGCTTGGGGCCCAACTCCACAAACAGTCGGTAGCCATCGTCGAGCATCGCGTGCAGACCATCGTTGAAGCGCACGGGGGCTTCGACATGACGGACCCAGTAATCCGCATTGGAGAGTTCGCTCTGGCTGGGCTTTCCGCTCAACGTGGAATAGATTGGAATGGCCGCCGGTCCATAGCGGATCGCGCGGGCAGCCACCGCAAAAGGCGCCAGCATGGGGGCCATCATGGGGGAGTGAAATGCGTGCGACACCGGCAGCTGACGGGCATCGATCCCCGCCGCAGCAAGTCCATCGGCCAAGGCAGCCACTGCCAGTCGATTGCTTGACACCACCACATTGGACGGTCCGTTGAGCGTGGCCACGGCCACTTCGCCCGACCAAGGTCGAATCACCCGAAGCACATCCGATTCACTCATCGGCACCGAGACCATCGCGCCGGGCTCACACCTGGCCTGCATCAGGTGCCCGCGCTCGGCGATCAGGCCAATCGCATCGGCAAGTGAGAACACACCCGCCGCGCAGGCAGCAGCAAACTCCCCCACGCTGTGTCCCAACACAGCGTCCGGGCGAACTCCCCAAGAGCCCCAAAGCTGCAGCAAGGCATACTGGATCGAAAACAGCACGGGTTGCGTGACCGAGGTGATGTTGAGGGCCTGGCCATCCTGATGCCCGTCGCCATAAACCAGGTCCAGCAGCGAGTGGCCAATGCGCGGACGCAGCAAGGCATCGCATTCGTCAAAGGCCGCCTTGAAGACGGGTGACTCTTTGTAGAGCTCTTGCGCCATGCCGTGGTACTGACTGCCCTGACCGGTAAAGAGAAAAGCAATCTTGCCCGGACCACCCGCACCGGCGCGAGCCCGAGGCTGCGTTTGCAGGGCCGTCGGTGCGAGGCGCTGCGCCATGGCGTCTGCGCTGTTGCATGCCACGGCCAGGCGGTATGGCAGGTGCGAGCGGCCCAATGCCGCAGTGCGAGCCACATCAGCCCAGCGCATCCCTGAATCAGCCAGCGCACCTTCGGTCAAGCTGGTATGCCATGCCTGCGCCAGCGCATCGAGTGCTGGGTCATTGGCAGCCGACAACGGCAGCAACCGCCAGCGCGGTTGAGCCTGCGCCAAGGGGGGTGCCTGCATCTCCTGCGGCGCGCAGCTGAGCACCACATGGGCATTGGTGCCACTGAAGCTGAAAGCGCTCACCCCCGCAAAGCGTTCGGCTTCACACCAGTCCTCCAGCGCGGTCGGCACTTTGACAGGCAGTTCGGACCACGGAATATGGGGCGACGGGTTCGTGAAGTGCAAATGCGGTGGCACCTGTGCGCGCTGCAGCACCAACAAGGCTTTGATCAGACCGGCCATACCTGCAGCCGACTCGAGGTGCCCAATATTGGTCTTGACCGATCCGACGAGCAGCGGATGTGCGGGGTCTCGGCCCTCAGCGTAAGCACTGCAAAGCGCACGCATCTCGATGGGGTCACCCAAGGCCGTGCCGGTGCCATGCGCCTCCACATAACCCACCTGATCTGGCCGCACCCGCGCAAACGACAAGGCCTGGCGAATCACCCGTGTCTGCGCCGGGCCATTGGGCACCGTCAATCCCCCACTGGGGCCGTCTTGATTGACCGCCGAGCCGCGAATCAATCCGATGATGTGGTCCGCGTCTCGCACCGCATCGGACAAGCGCTTGAGCACCAACAGGCCACCGCCCTCGCCGCGCGCATAACCATCGGCAGAGGCATCGTAGGTCTTGCATCGTCCGTCAGGCGACAGCATGCGGGCCTTGGAAAAATTGACAAAGGTTTCAGGCCCAAAAATCAGGTTCACCCCACCCGAGAGGGCCAAGTCGCATTCCCGTTCACGCAAGCTCTGGCAAGCCAAATGGGTGCTCACCAACGAAGAGGAACAGGCTGTGTCAACAATCATGCTGGGCCCGGTCAACCCCAACAGGTAGGACAGGCGACCGGCGGCTACACCCAGTGACCCTCCGGTGCCCGAGTAAGCATTGATGCGTCGTGGATCACCCGACCAGAGCAGGTGAGCGCTGTACTCGGGGTTTGAGATGCCGATGAATACGCCCGTCTGGCTGCCATGGAGTCGGTCTGCCGCCAGATTGGCATGTTCCAGCCCCTCCCAGGCGAGCTCAAGCATCAGCCTTTGCTGAGGGTCAATCATGGCCGCCTCACGCGGCGAAATACCAAACAGCTGCGGATCAAACGCGTCGACCTGTTCAAGAAAACCGCCACGCCTGACATAGCTTTTGCCCGAGGCATCGGGATCGCTGTCGTAACTCGCTTCCATGTCCCAGCGCCCAGGCGGCACCTCGCAGGTGGCGTCGCGCCCTTGGCGCAGCAGCTCCCAATAGGCATCGGGGCTGTCCGCTGCGCCAGGAAAGCGACAGGCCATGCCAATCACCGCGATCGGCTCATACCGTTCGCGCTCCATCGCGTCGATACGGTCCTGCAGCGTTTTGATGGCTGCCAGCGCACGTTTGGTGGCGGAAAGATCGGGGGTATTCATGACGGTCGACCTTCTAGTTTTTCGAGCTGTGCCAGCAGCAGGGATTCTGCGGCCTCTTCGGACAGCTCGGCGACATCGACGTCCAGATCCACTGACAGCGGGTCAGCAGCTGCGCGCACAGCGCCGTGACCCGGCACACCGGGTGCCAGCTGGGCGAGCAGATGTTCGCACAAGGCCTCGATGGACGGGTAGTCGAACAACAGCGTGGCACTCAATGTCACACCCAGCATGGCTTGCAAACGATTTTTCAGCTCTACTGCCAGCAAGGAGTCCACGCCCAGATCAAACAGGCGCTGACGTGGCGAGACCTCGCCAGGCTGAAGACGCAACACCTGTGTCACCAAGGCCACCAGATGTCCTGACAACAAAGGCCGGCGCGCCGCGGGCAATGCCTGTTCAATCTGTTGCCGCAACGCAGCCACCGACGGGGTTTGGACAGGGCTTGGCAACAAAGATTCAATCAAGCAGCTGGGGCGCTGTGGGCCATAGCGGGCCCAGTCCACGGTCAGCACGCCGACTTGGGCGCCTGCATGGCCGTCGAGCAAATCGCCCATCGCGGCCAAGGCAGCGCTGCTGTCCAGACTGCCCAGGCCCAGGCCCTCCAGCCTCGCTTGCTGGGCTTGGCCCAACTGAGCTGCCATGCCAACCCGGGCCCACGGCCCCCAATTCAAACTCAAGGCCGACAGGCCAAGGCTGCGGCGATGGTGGGCCAGCGCATCCAGGTAAGCATTGGCCGAGGCATAAGAGGCTTGACCTCCTTCGTCCAACAGGGACGCCACCGAAGAAAACATCACAAACAGCGGCAAGGGCTGATCACAGGTCAGGTTGTGCAAATGCCAAGCACCCTGGGCCTTGGCCGCCAATGCTTGAGCAAATCGGTCCGCGCTCAAACCGTCGAGCACGCCGTTGTCGAGTTGCCCGGCCAAGTGAAAAACCCCATGCAGCGGGACCTGCTTGGCACGTATCTGGTTCAACACGACAGCCAAAGCATCCCGGTCGGTGACGTCGGCTGGGTGGCTGTGCGCTTGCACGCCCAAGTCTGAGAGCTCATCAAGAAAGCCCTGTGCCACCGGGCTGCGCGATACCAGCGCCAGATGGCGAACACCTTGGTCCGCCAACCAAAGCGCCAGCTCACGCGCCAGTGCGCCACTGGCACCGGTGATGAGGTAACTGCCGTGAGGCGACAACAACCCATGCGCAGCGCGCGCCTGGTCAGTGGCCACATCGGGACTGGGCTTGAGGCGCGCCACATGAACTTGGCCAGAGCGCACCGCCAGCCGACGCTCCACGATCGGCAGCGCCATGGCCGCCAACACGTCGTGGGTGCTGCGTGAGATGTCGGCACCGGCTTGAAGGTCCAAGCAGACGCAAGCCAGCTCAGGACGCTCGGCCGCTGCGGTTTGCCCCAAGCCCCACAAAAGCGCATGCTGTGGCGACTGCAACTCGGCGTCATGACGCACGGCCTGGCTGCCCTGACTGACAAGCCAAAGCCGCGCAGATGGCGCCATCCATTGCAGTAGATGCAAGGCACTGGCACACACGGCGTCGGCATAGCGCAAAGGCTCTGCCGCTTGATCCAGGCCCCACAGGTACACCACCGACGTCACATCGGCCGTGGCTTGGAGCAGTTGGCGAAGCGAATCGGCAGAACTGGGGCACATCGCCACACGGTCTAAGCCCAGTGTCTGCAACCCCACAGCTGCGGGCTGTGGCCAAACCAGGGTCACACGCGCACCGGACTGGCGCAGTGTCACAGCCAGCTGCTCGCCCAGGCCCTGCGCGTCAGCAAAAATCAGACTGTGCGCGGCCACCGGCGTATCGCCGCTCGGCGTGGCCCATGGCGTCCAAACCAGTTGGTACAGCCCAGGCGAACTCTCCAGCTGCGCCTGGCTCGCCAGCAGGGCAGTTTGGCTGGCCCGCCGCCCTTGCAGTCCCACGAAGCTGACCACCGGCTGCCCCTCCTCGCTGTAGAGGTGGATGTCTCCAAGAAGGCGCAGGTCGTCTTGATGGCGCACCACGGCATGGGCCAGCAGCGTGCCCTGGTAGGCGGGCGCATGCACATGCAAGGCCTCCACGCCAAACGGAATAAAGCTCTCGGCCACCTCCATCGGCTGGGCCATCACCAGCGCGCCAAAGCAAGAGTCAATCAGCCCTGGGTGCAACGCATAGTGCTGCAGTTGTGCCGCCAATGTGGCGGGCGCTTTCAAGGTGGCGATGACCTCACCGGCGCCCCGCCGCAACGCGCGCAGCCATTGGTAACTGGGACCCACAACAATGTGCCGTTCACGCTGGAGCGCGTAGACCGACTGCACATCCATCACTTCTTCACAACGTGACCAGATGGCGCGCAGGTCTGGCAGGGACGGCGTTGGCACACACCGCGCAATGCGCCCCTTGGCATGGAGCTGAACCGACCCTGCGTGTTCGCTCACGCCCACCAACCGAAACGCAGCAGACTCGTCAGCCCCTGGCGCGCCAATCGACAGCTGCACAGCCTGTTCTCCATCGTCTGGCACCACCAGCGCCATAGGGAACATCACCTCGCTCAAGCTGCAGGCCGCGCCGATGCCCTCGGTGTGGGCTGCGGCTGACAAGACCATGGAGAGGTGTGAAGCGCCCGACACCACCAAGCGACCGAAGACACGGTGATCCTCCAGGAAAGGCATGGTCTGCAGCGAAAACACGGTTTCAAACAAGGTATCGGCCGACGCCCCGCTGACAAAGCGCTTGGTCAGCAAGGGCAGGCCAAGCGTCGTCATGCCACGCAGGCCATCGCGTGGGCCCTGCAATCGGGCGGACTCAGGCCAGAAGGATCGACGGGCAAAAGGATAGGCAGGTAAGCGCAGGTCCCGTCGGGCCTGAGGATAAATGGCCAACCCATCGGGCAAGGCGCCTTGGGTCCAAAGCCGACCCAGCGCGCTCATCAGCGTGCTGCGTGCGGGCCTGTCTTTGCGCAAACTCGCCACCCAACATAACCCGGAGGGGTCCACGCAGTGTCGCGCCATGTCGATCAAGGTGGCCGTGGGGCCAAGCTCGATCCAGCAGCGCGGTCCCAAGCGTTGGAGCTCGGATAAGCCGGCGGCAAAACGCACCGGTTCGCGCACATGACGCACCCAGTAATCGGGCGTCGCCATCTCGTCACCCAAGACGCTGGCGCTGACGTTTGAAATCACTGGCAACTGAGGCGCTGAATAACGAATGCTCAGGGCCACCTCGCGAAACTGCTCCAGCATGGGCTCCATGAGCACAGAGTGGAAAGCGTGCGAGACCTCCAAGCGGCGCGACTCAATGCCCAACGCAGCGGCCTCTTGCAGCAGGGCCTCTAAGGCTGAGGCTGCCCCCGAGATGACCGTATTGCGTGGTCCGTTGTAAGCCGCCACAGAAAGCACCCCCTCATGGCGCTCGAGCAGCGGCAACAGTTTGGCCGCATCGCACAACAGCGCCGCCATGGCCCCTCCCTTGGGCAAAGCCTGCATCAAGCGTGCGCGTGCGGCGATCAAACGCAAGCCATCGGCCAGCGAAAACACACCCGCCAGATGGGCGGCCACATACTCGCCCACGCTGTGGCCCATGAGCACGCTTGGGCGCACACCGCGCGCCGCCCATAACTGTGACAGCGCGTAGCCCAAAGCAAACAAGGCCGGCTGAGCCAGTCCGGTGCCATCCAACAGTGCAGCGCAGCGTTGCTGGTCCTCGGAAGAAGGGTAGAGCAGCGCAACCAGGGACTGGCCCAACTCGGGCTGGAGCAGTCGATCGCATTCGTCGATGGCAGCGCGAAATACGGGTTCGTTGGCATACAGATCGTGCCCCATGTGGAGGTACTGCGAGCCCTGCCCCGTGAACAAAAATGCCACGGTGGGACGCGCGCCCTCTGCGCTGCCGAGGTGCACGTCACTGGCCTGCCCCTGTTGCACAAACTCTTGCAGCGATGCGCGCGCTTGGTCCACCGTGTCGGCGACCAGGCAAAGACGTTGGGCAAAAGGCGTCCGCCAGCGGGCCGCGGCGGCACAGGCGGCGGACAGATCCAGCCCGGGCTGGCCCAGCGGGCCCTCCACCCAACGTTGCGCCAAGGTGCGCAGCGCCTCTGGCGTTTTGGCGGACAAGACCAACAGGTTCGGTCCCTGCGCAATGGGAGCGTCTGCAACCGCTGAGGCCGCCTCAGCGGCAATGTGGGGAGGCAGCGCAGACACGAGCATGTGGACATTGGTGCCACTGAAGCCGAAAGCACTGATGCCGGCCACTGCCTCGCCCATGCCCGTGTCGGGCCAGGTGCTCAGCGCGGTGGGGACGCGAATGGCGATCTCGTCCCATGCAATCATGGGGTTGGGTTGCTTCAGGTGCAACTGCGGCGGTATCGCCCGATGGTGCAGGGCCAATGCAACCTTCATCACACTGGCAATGCCGGCGCTGGCCTCCAAGTGCCCGATGTTGGCCTTGACCGAACCGACCCACAAAGGCTGTCGATACACCTGACTCAAGGCGCCCACTTCGATCGGATCGCCCAAGGGTGTGCCGGTGCCATGGGCTTCCACATAAGCCACCTGAGCAGGCTCAATCCCAGCGCGCTCCAGGGCTTGACGCACCACTTGTTCCTGCGAGGGTCCGCTGGGTACGGTCAGTCCGCCACTGGCGCCGTCTTGATTCACCGCCGAGCCGCGCAGCAAGGCCAAGATGGCGTCACCGTCACGGCGCGCATCTGACAAACGTTTGAGCACCACGACACCGCAACCCTCGCCCCGAACGTAGCCATTGGCCGACGCATCAAAGGTCTTGCAGCGCCCATCCGGTGCCAGCATCCCTGCTTTGCTGAAAGCCACCGAATAACCCGGGTGGAACAACAGGTGCACACCACCTGCAAGCGCTGCATCGCACTCCCGCCGACGCAAGCTCTCAGCGGCCAAGTGAAGCGAAAGCAACGAGGACGAGCATGCGGTGTCGACCACAAAGCTCGGACCATTGAGCCCAAAGATGTAGGACACCCGCCCGGCTATCGGTGCCATGGCGCAGCCCGTGCCGTGGTAGGGGCCGATCTCGCTGAGCGCGGCTTCGCCCATGCGCTGGATCACCTGATCCATGCTGCTCACGCCGATGAAGACACCGGTGCTGCTGCCAAATAGACTGTCCGGCACGATGTTGGCGTGTTCCAGCGCTTCCCAACACACCTCGAGCAAAACCCGCTGGTGTGGGTCCATGCTTTCAGCTTCGCGCGGCGAAATGCCAAAGAAGGCGGCGTCAAAGGCGTCCACGTCATCAATGAACCCGCCAAAACGGCTGCACATCTTGCCCGGCGCGGCATTGTCGGAGTCGTGGAGTTGCGACAGGTCCCAGCGCTGCGCAGGCACCTCGCTGATGGCGTCAACGCCATCCCGAAGCATGTCCCAATAAGCCTGAGCGCTGTTGGCCGAGCCTGGAAAGCGACAGCCCATGCCCACGATCGCGATGGGCTCGGCGCGTTGCGCCTCATGCTGGGCCAAGCGCCCCTTGAGCTCACGTATTTCCTGCAGCGCACGGTTCATCAGGGTGCGGTAGTCGATCGCAGATTCGCTCATGTGCCCTTAACCCAGTTCGGCCGCCAGCAGGCGCGCCAGTTCTTCATCCGACAGGTGATCCGTCTGCCCCAGCGCATCACCCGATGATTTGTCCGGCTGCAAGGCAGTCTGCTCGACCAAGCCAAGCACGCTTTTCTCGATGTGCTCGGCCAAGGCTTGCAGGGTCGGGAAATCAAACAACAACGTGGCGCGCAATTCGCGACCCAATTGCGCCGCCAGTCGGTTGCGCAGTTCTACGGCACCCAGCGAGTCTAGGCCCAGATCAAAGAGCCGCTGGCGCGGGCCAATCACAGTGTCTGCCGACAAACCGATCACCGACGCCACCGTCTGATGCAGGGCCTGCTCCAACAACGCCCGGCGCTCAGCGGCAGGCGCTGCCATCACCCGCTCCGCCAGCGCGGCAGGGACGGCCTTGGGTCGGCTGGCTTCGGGCGTCAACACGCCCTGGTACAGGGCTGGCCATTGCGCACCGTACAACTGCCCCAGGTAGGTGTGCCAATTCACCGGAAACACGGCCAGTGTGGCTGCCGTGGTGTCATTCAACAAACGCTCCAACAACGCCATCCCGGCTTGGGGTTCGATCGGGGTGATGCCATAGCCCGCCCAGCGCTGACCATCACGCGCACCCTGACGAACTGCCATGCCCGCTTCTGCCCAGGGGCCCCACTGAAGGCTCAAGCCGGGCAAGCCAGCCTGACGACGTGCATCCATGAACGCGTCCAGCGCGGCATTGGCGGCGGCATAACTTGCCTGCCCCATGGAGCCGGTGAGCGCTGCAATGGACGAAAAGCTGACAAAGCAGTCCAGCGCTAACCCGGCTGTGACTCGGGCCAGATTGCGCACCCCCTCTACCTTGGCATGCATGACCTGAGCCAGGCCTTGGGCGCTCAACTGGCGCAGCACGCCATCGTCGAGCTCGCCCGCCAGATGAAACACGCCGACCAGAGGCACATCGGGCTGGCGCACAGCCGCATCAAGTGCCAGTGGGTCTGCAATGTCCATGGCTGCCGTGTGCACCGCCACACCTTGGGCGTGCCAGTCTGCCAAGCGCAACAAGGCGTCGGCGCAGGGGCTGCTGCGACCCACCAGCAACAAGTGGCGCGCGCCCTGGCGCACCAGGCTCTCGGCCAGCAACAGACCCAGAGCGCCCAGACCGCCTGAGATCAGGTAGGCGCCATCACTGCGGATGGGCTGGCGCGCTTGCTCAGTCAGCGGGTGGCGACGCAAGATCGCGAACAGGCTTCGGCCATCACGCCATGCCACATCGGTTGCATCACTGAGGATGACATCGGCGCAGCCGCCAGGGTCGAATTGATCCATGTCCAGACAACGGCAGGCCAGCTCTGGATGCTCGAGCCGAAGCACCCGTGCCAGCCCCCACAGGGCGGCGTGCGCCATGTGTCCTCCGCCAAGCTGCGCCCGTCGGGTGAGCAGCACCAACTCGGGCGTCAGACCTGACTCGCGCAGACCCAACAAGGCCTGCAACACATGCAGCAGCCGGCTGCTGGCCCGCAAGGGCTCGGGCTCGGCAGCGGGCACATAGACCAGCTGACTGAAGGGGCCCTGTTCGCGCAGCATCGCGTGCGCCGTCGCCGACGTATCCAGCAACCGGTCGGCATCGCGACCGTCCTCACCAGCGCTTGCCAGGGGCAAGGTCTGCACAAGCAGTCCAGGAGAGCGGTCTTGCAGCGCTGTGGCCAGCGCCTGCAGTTCGGCCACATCACTGCCCAGCAACAAACAAGGCCCTTGGCGCGCGACGCGCTGGATCGAGGCATCTTCCCAGTGCAAGGCAAAGACCGACTTGTCTAAAGCGCTGGCTTTTGATCGCAGCAGTTCGCGACTGGACACACGCCGGGCCTTGAAGCCGATGGCCTGAGCCATCACGCGACCATCGTCTGCATAGAGCGTGACATCACTCCATATTTCGTTGCTGTGGGGCTGCGTCGGACTCAGTTGCACATGGCTCCACAGTGGGCCATCGAC
This sequence comes from Comamonadaceae bacterium, assembly GCA_947451285.1. Taxonomy (GTDB): domain Bacteria; phylum Pseudomonadota; class Gammaproteobacteria; order Burkholderiales; family Burkholderiaceae_C; genus Limnohabitans. Next base: position 33,757 of record CANFYL010000001.1, on the reverse strand, counting down.
CAGGGGGGCGAGCCAATGGAATGCAGTCAGCCCAAAAGGCACCAAGGCGTCATCACCGACCTGCACCGCACACACCAGCACTTGCAGCATCGAGTCGATCAGACCAGGCGAGAGTCGCAGACCGTCGGATGCGTGCCCCGCTGGGCGCAGGCGGGCCAACACCTCGCTGTCGAAGCGCCACACTTGGTCAACCCAGCGAAAGCTCGGACCCAAGGCAATTTGGGGTTGCCAGACTTCACCATAAAAGTCAGTGCTCAAGCTTTGCGTGCGGCGCTCCAGCAAGGCGCCCAAGGTGGGGGCTGACACCCCTGGCAAGACGTCGCCCAAGCGGCCGCTGGCGTGTTCAAGCCAAGTGTCTTCGCCATCTGCTTGGCTGATCAACTTGAAAGAGCGTGCGCCCGCGACTGGCTCTCGTTCGATGGCCAACTGCACCAAACGGCCCCCCGACTCTGGCACCACCAAGGCCTGCGAAAACAAGACATCGTGCAGCCCGCAGGGGCGATCACCCAAGACGCTGCGCGCGGCCTCAAGCACCAGTGACACATGGGCCGCCCCGGGCACCACCATCTGATCGAACACGCGGTGCTGGGTTAACCAGGGCAGGCTGATGAGGTCGTAGTAGAGCTCAAACAAGGTGTGTGACAACACAGGGGATGCGGTGCGCCGACCTGGAAACGCTGACAACTCGGCGCCCCCCCGGGCCGCCACAGGGGGCAGCCAGTAGCGCCGTCCCTGGAACCGATAGGTCGGCAGGGCCAGACGTGCACGTGGCCAAGGCGCATCAAACGCCCGCCAGTCCACCGATTGACCGCGCAGTGCCAATGCACCCAGGCTTTCCAGCATTTGCCGGCTGTCAGACACTTGAGGACGCAGGCTGGGCAACATGCGAAGGTCGGCGTCGTCAAAGGACTGCCGCGCCAAAGCCAGCAAAGTGGCGCGCGGTCCAATTTCAATGAAAGTGTCAATTCCGCTCGCTTGCATCGCGACCACGCCCTGGGCAAAGCGGACCGGCTCACGCAGGTGGCGCGGCCAGTAGGCAGCATCAGGGCTGACCAAGTCACCGCTGAGGTTGCCATAAAGCGCAATCTCCGGTTTGGTAAAACTGATGTGGGCGCACACCTGGGCCAACTGCGCGACGGCCGGCTCCATCAACGGTGAATGAAAAGCATGCGACACATGCAGCGCTTGCGTTTGAATGCCTGCCGCCGACAGCCGCGCCAAGACCTGCGCGAGTTGGCTGCGCTCGCCCGACAGCACATGGTGTTGTGGGCCGTTGTACACCGCGATGGCCACTTGGTCCTCGACGTCCGCCAGCGCGGCTCGGCACTGTGCCTCGTCGGCCATGACCGAGGCCATGGCACCATCGCCCGGTGCTTGGTGCATGAGACGACCTCGCGCAGCAATCAGTCGCACACCATCGGCCAGCGTCATGACACCGGCAATCACCGCGGCCGCGACTTCGCCCACACTGTGACCCAGCAATGCCTGAGGGCGCACGCCCCAAGACATCCACAGCCGCGCCAGCGCGTACTGAAGCGCAAACAGCGCTGGCTGGCAATGGTCGGTGCGGGCCAGATCGGCTTCGCTCTCGGGGCCGGGGTCGGCCTGCAGCAGGGCGATCAGGTTCAAGTCGGCATGTTCACGCAGCAAAGTGTCACAGGCGTCGATGTCACGGCGAAAACCAGGCTGGGTCTGGTAGAGCTCGCGTCCCATGCCGACATACTGCGAACCTTGACCCGTGAATAGAAAACCCACGCGTGGAGCCACGACACGCGCAGCATGCTCAGCCTGCCAGGCCCCAGGTTGACCTGCGAGCCAATCGTTCAAAGCCGCCGCCGCCGAGGCCTTGTCCAGCGCGCAAACGCACAGCTGCGCGGGCAAGATGGCCCGGGTGGTGTGGGCGGAGTAACACAAATCAGCCAGGTCAGCGGCGTCGCTGGCGAGTCGAACCAGCCAATCGGTGGCCAGCTCACGCAACGCCGCTTGGTCATGCGCGCACAAACGCAGCAGGTGCATGGGGCGAGGTGCCTGCGCGGTGTTTGGCGCGCTCGGTGCGCTCGGTGCGATCGCTACAGGCGCGGGTGGCGACTCCACAATCACATGGGCGTTGGTGCCGCCAAAGCCAAATGCGCTGACACCCGCGAGCCGACGCCCCTGCGGCCAGTTGCCGGATTCGGTGGGCACCGTGAAAGTCTCACCCAGCTCAAGCAAGGGGTTGAGTTGATCCAGTGTCGGATGCGGCACGATTTCGCCATGTTGGAGACATAACACCGCTTTGAGCAATCCGGCCGCGCCAGCGGCGGCCTCGAGGTGTCCGATGTTGGCCTTGACCGAGCCCAAAGCACAGGGTCGCGCAGGGTCGCGCCCCTCACTGAGCACGGCCCTGAGCGAGCGCACCTCGATCGGATCGCCCAAAGGTGTGCCGGTGCCGTGCGCTTCAACGTAGCTGATGTCATGACCGGCCACGCCAGCAGCGGCAAGTGCTTGGCGAATCACGCGTTGCTGCGCCAGGCCGTTGGGTGCGGTCAGGCCGTTGCTGCGTCCGTCCTGGTTCACGGCCGATCCTCGGATCACGGCGGCGATCGGGTCGCCGTCGCGCAAGGCGTGATCCAGCCGTTTGAGCACCAGCACCACACCGCCTTCGCCACGGCCGTAGCCATCGGCCCGCGCATCAAAGGTCTTGCAACGGCCATCGGGTGCCAGCATGCCCGCCTGGGACAAGGCGACGCTCATTTGCGGTGCCAGCAACAGGTTAACGCCGCCCGCCAAGGCCACCGTGCACTCACCCCGCTGCAAGGCTGTGCTGGCTTGATGGACGGCCACAAGCGATGAAGAGCAGGCGGTGTCGATGGCCATGCTGGGGCCAAGAAAGTCAAACTGGTACGAGACTCGGTTGGCGGCAATGCTCAGGGCTTTGGCCGTGCCGGTATAGGCCGAGATACGCTCGGACGAGCCCAATTGCCAAGCGCTGTAATCGTCTGTGCTGATCCCGACGTAGACACCTGTTTGGCTGCCCTTGAGCGCGTGCGGGTTCAGGCGCGCCGATTCAAGCGCTTCCCAGCTCAGCGCCAGCAGCAGACGCTGTTGGGGGTCCATGATCTCTGCCTCGCGGGCACTGATGTCGAAGAACTCGGCATCAAACCGGTCCACGTCGGCCATGAAACCTCCGCGCAGGCTGCGCACGCAACCGGGCCCCAAACCTTCGACCACGTCGATGCCACTGCCCTGCCAGCGCCCTTGGGGCAAAGGCCCCACGGCATCACCTTTGGCGCGCAAAAGCGCCCAGAACGCCTCTATCGAGCTCGCGCCAGGCAGCCGACACGCCATGCCGATGATGGCCACGTCAGCGCTCGCAGTGGCATTTGTGCGGATGGCATCAAAACCGAATGCTGGGTGGCGACCCTCCAAGTGCGCGCACAAAGCTTGTACGCTGGGGTGTTCCCACAACAGGGTGGGCGACAGATCGTCACGACCCAGCCACTGCTCGAGTTCGCCCACGAGTTGCACACTGCCACGAGAGCTCAGGCCATAACTGGAAAAAGGTGCTTGCCGATCAATGGTGTGGGCGGGCAGCTCGAGTTGGCGCGCCACGGCCTCGATGAGCCAAGCTTCCAAGCCCGCAGGCACAGGGCCCAGTGGCGGGGCGCTGACCGATGGACTTGGTTTGCGCCATTCGCTCAACACTGCGAGCGTGCCATCCAGAAACGCCGCACGGCATTGACTGCGCTGGATCTTGCCGCTGGAGGTCTTGAAGATGCCACCTTTGCGCAGCAGCACCAGGGCCTGCAACTCCACTTCATGGGTTTGGGCCACGGCGCGGCGCACGCCTTCGATGACGGCGTCCCAATCGCCTTCGGCACGGCTGACTTCTGCCACCACCACCAGCTGCTCGTCCCCGCCCCGATCCACCGAAAAAGCGGCACAGTGCTCGGGACGGAAGTCGGGGTGGCTTTGTTGCACCGTCCACTCGATGTCCTGTGGGTAGTGGTTGACACCGTCAATGATGACCAGGTCCTTGAGTCGACCGGTGACATAGAGCTCGCCCTCCGACATAAAACCAAGGTCTCCGGTACGCAAAAAGGCACCCAACGACGCTTCGCCTGCCACGCGGCCATCAAAGCTGGCCTGGCTCTCCACCGGTCGCCCCCAGTAGCCCTGGGCCACACAGGCGTCCTGCACCCAGATCTCTCCCACGCTGCGCTGCGGCATGCGCGAGCAAGTGTGTGGATCGACGATGAGCACCCGCAGATCACCCAATGGCGGGCCGCAACTCACGACAGAACGTGTGGGCACGCCGTCAGCAGCAGGTTCATAGCGGTGCTCATGCTCCAACACCTCGGCGTCCAGATGGGCCAAGCGCAACAGGTCACCAGCAGGCTTGGCCGACACCAAAAGCGTGGCCTCAGCCAACCCATAGGAGGGACAAAAAGCTTGGGGCTGAAAGCCACACGGGCCAAAGTACTCGACAAAGCGGTGGTAGGTGTCCGCACGCACTGGCTCGGCCCCGTTGCTGGCAACACGCAAACTGCGCAGGTCCAGCGCATCGCGCTGTGCTGGCGTTATTTTTTCGAGGCAGAGTTCGTAGGCAAAGTTGGGGGCTTGGGTGTGGGTGCCGCCGTAGCGCTGTATCACCTCCAGCCAGCGATGCGGACGTTTGACAAACAGCAACGGAGACAACACATAGCAAGGTATGCCGCTGTAGAGCGGTTGAAGCAGTCCGTCCACCAAGCCGTAATCATGAAAATACGGCATCCAGGTGACTGCCACGCTGTCGGCGCTGTAGGCCCAACCAACACGCGACAGCTCCAAATTGCGCAGCACGCTGCGGTGGCTGAGCATCACGCCCTTAGGGCTGGAGGTCGAGCCCGAGGTGTATTGAAGATAAGCCAAGTCATCGCATGACAGCGAGGAGGCCCGCCACTGGGTCGCCAGACTCGGGTCGAGCGCTTCAGTGCAAAACCAGCGCGTTTCCTGCGCATCCACACGCTGGGCAGTTTGGGCGATGGACGCGGTAGACAGGATCAGGCGTGCACCGGCATCTTCCATGATGGCGCGCAGTCGCGGAAAGGTGCGCTTGAATCGGGCACTGTCAGGCGGGGGCGCGGGGATTGGGATCACACCCGCATAAAGACAGCCCATGAAGGCAGCCACAAATTCAAGGCCTGGCGGATACAACAACAAGGCCCGGTCACCGGGGTGTAATGCCTGCGGACCCTGTCCCAACCCGACAGCGATGGCCCGCGCAGCCTGGTCCAGGCCCGCATAGGAATAAACCTTCTCTTCGCTGAGCCCGTCTTTCACGAAGGTGTAGGCACGGGCATCAGGCGTTTGTTGCGCCCTCAGGCACAACAACTCGACCAGCGTGCGCACGCCATGTCCGTTTTGAAACAGATCCGACATGTTGCCGCTCAACCTTTCCAGCCGAGCGCAGTCACCGCGTCAGGAAGCCAGTCGTGGCGTGAGGGTGGGCTGCTGATGGGACCGGCGTAGGCCAGTGCAGCGCTGAAATCTGCCCCCACAGCAAGGTCCCAGAGGCGAAAACGGTCGACGTCTTCGCTGGCCAGCTCGCTGGTGCGCAGCGCAGGCGCAGATGCGGGCGAGAGGTCTACGGCAAAGCGGTTGAGCGGCAGGGACAAGCCCAAGCCCTTGGCCTTGATGTAAGCCTCTTTGCGGGTCCAACCGCTGAAAAAGCCTGCTTCTTGCTGTTCGGGCGCGAGTTCGTTGAATTGCGCTATTTCGGTCGGCGAGAAAAACCGCTCGACCAGCTCGGTTTTCGCCAAGGGACGCTTTCTTTCGATATCCACGCCAATTTCGCCGCTTGGGGCAACTGCGCAGAGTGCGGCGCCCAAGGTGTGCGAGAGACTGAACACTGGCGCGCCAGATTGCGCGATGGAAGGTTTGCCGTAGGCGTTGAAGTCGAAGACCACATCCTGCGGTCGCTGACCCAACCACCGCGAAAGCACTGAGCGCAAAGCGGCGTGCGCCACGATGTAAGCGTCGGCAAGGTGAACAAAGCGAAAACGTGCCGCCTGCGCACGTTCACGCGCATCAAGCAAATCAAGCAACTCTGCGCTGCGCCAGGGCAAGCCAAGATCAACGTGCCACACCTCCAAACCGCAAGCAGGCACCATGAAGCTCAAACCTCCGGCTTCACGTCGTCCGTCACGACCAGAATGATGAGTCCGACCAAAGGTGTTAAGAGAATGGAGCAAAAAGTCATGCCCCAAAAGCCCATGCGGCGGTGCCGGCCCAAGTAGCCGAGGAAGATGCTCGCCAAAATCGAGATTGGAATCAATGTCAGCATGATGTTCTGCCTATTACCCACCAAACAAAACTCTCGTGCGCTGCGAGAGACAACCGGGCACTGATACCCGAACCAGCATCGAACCCGCGCAAGCGCTTGCACGCCCGCGTTCTGGTGCCGATCCTGATGCGATTGAAGGGGTTTATCTTGTATCCAGTCCTTGTTTCTTGCCATCACACAAGATAGGTGAGTTGCAGCGCAGCCTCGCTCACCATGGGGCCACACCGGGCGAAATTTCTGGGCCGACCGAAGGGAGCCATGCGGCTCAGCCTCCCGGATCTAGCAAGAAGCTGTTGACCGCGTCAGCAAGCGCCTGCACATGCGGCGAACGCATCATGGTGAGGTGGTCTCCAGGCACTTCTAAGACACGGATCGGACGCCCCAAAGCGGCATGCCAGCCCAAATCTGGCGCCGCGCGCACCGCGTCGAACTGTTCTGGGCTGATCTGCGCCGGCTGTTCGTCACGCGCGCGCACCAACAACACATGTGTGAGGGCATGCAAAGGACGTGGTTGGTAGGCTGCGCCCAAATTGGCCTTGTAGACGGCCACGAAGCCGCGCAGGTAGTTCAGGCCAGAACCCTGAGGCAGCACTCCGGTAGATATCAGCCGCTGGTGCATCAGGCTCAGCTGCGCCTCGTCGTCCAAGCCCTCCAGCTCGGCCACTGCAATTGCGGCCTCGACGCCGTAGAGATGGCCCACAATCGCCGACACTTGGGACAGCCACTGGGCATGGCTCCAACCCTGCCCAGTGGGTTTGAAAAACTGTGGAGCCGGGGTGTCAATGAGCACCAATGCATCGGGGGCATGACCCGATTCGCCAAGGGCACAGGCCATTTCATAGGCCAGCAGGCCACCAAACGAGTGACCGGCGACCACACGCGGTCGCTCGCCCGTTTGGCTATGGATGTTGTCGAGGTAGCAACGCCCCAGTGCCTCAACGCTGTCGAGCACCGGGGTGATGCCATCCAGCCCCGGGGGTTGTAAACCAAAGAACGGGCGATGGCGCCCCATGGCCCTTGCCAATTCATGGAAATACACCACGTTGCCACCAGCGCCAGCAGCGCAAAACATGGCCGCAAACGCGCCGCGGGGCTGAATCGGAACGAGCGACGACCAGTCGGCGTTGCTGGCTTCGGTGCGAAGCAGTTGCGCCATGGCTTCGACGGTGGCCCCTTGGAACAGGCTGGCCAGAGGCAGATGGCGGCCAAAGCGCTGGGCAACTTGCGCCATCAGTCGCACCGCAACAATGGAGTGCCCGCCCAGCTCAAAAAAGCTGTCGTGGATGCCGATGGGTGAGACACCCAGAACTTCTTCCCAGATCTGCACCAGGTCCATTTCTGTTTTGTCGCGAAAGCCCGCGAGTCCAATGGGGGCATCGCTGAGGTCCTGCGGTACGGCAAGGGCCTGTCGATCCACCTTGCCATTGGGTGTCAGGGGCAGTTGCTGCAAATGCACGAACAAACCAGGCACCATGTAGTCGGGCAACGACTGCTTGAGCGCAGACCTCAAGACAGCGCCATCGGCCACCGCACCGACGTAGTAGGCGACCAGTCGGCCTTCTTCATCGCGGCTTCGGTCGACGGCCACCGCACAGGCTTCGATGCCGGCCTGGCGAGACAGGACAACCTCGATTTCGCCCAGCTCAATGCGAAAGCCTCTGAGCTTGACCTGCTGGTCGCTGCGGCCCAGGAATTCGATGTGCCCATCGGGCAAGTAGCGGGCCAGGTCGCCTGTTCGATAGACTTTTTCTGAGGCCAGAAAGGGATCGGGCACAAACCGCTCAGCGCTGAGCTCGGGTCGGTTGAAGTAACCCTCCGCCAAACCACGCCCGCCAATGAAAAGTTCACCCACCACGCCCATGGGTTGCAGGCCCAGTTCGGCATTCAACACGTACAAGCGGGTGTTGCCTATGGGACGCCCAACCGGAATCGTGGCATAGGCCAGATCAGCCTGTTGCACCCGCTGTGCGGCGGACCACACGGTGGTTTCGGTGGGCCCGTAGAGATTCCAAAGCTGCGCACCGCGCTGTAAGAGCTCAGCGGCGAGGCCAGAGGGCATGGCCTCGCCACCGCACAGCATCTTGAGTTGGGGCAAACCTTGCCAACCGTTGGCCAGCAGCATGCGCCAAGTGGCTGGGGTGGCTTGCATGACCGTGATGGCCTGCTGCGTGAGGGTCTCGCTCAGCGCTCGCGCGTCCCGCGCCATCACCTCATCGGCAATCACGACACAGGCGCCCACCGACAGAGGCAGGAACAGCTCAAGCACAGCAATGTCAAAGGAGATGGTGGTGACCGCCAGCAACCGGTCCTGGGCCTCTAGCCCGGGAGACAGGCGCATGCTGCATAGGAAATTGACCGCCGCTCGGTGGCTGATCATCACCCCCTTGGGCTGCCCGGTTGAGCCCGAGGTGTAGATCAGATAGGCCAAAGCGTTCGGATTGGGGTTTGGATCTCTTGGGCCCGGGTATGCCAGGTTGGCATCGCACGGGGTGCTGAGATCATCCAAAAAGAACACCGGACAATCGCCCTCTGGTAGAACGGGTAGCGCGGAGCGCTGAGTGACCATCAAGGCAACTTGGGCATCGCTGAGGACATAGTGCAAGCGCTGGGCTGGGTAGGCCGGGTCGAGCGGGATGTAGGTGCACCCGCTTTTGAGAATGGCCAGCAGACCCAGCAGCATGTCGATCCCACGCACCACGCAAAGCGCCACCTTTTCACCGGGCAGCAGACCACGCGCCCTCAAAGCGGCGGCCAACTGGTCCGCACGTGCGTCGAGCTCGCGATAACTCAGACGGGTATCGCCAAACTGAACCGCCATGGCATCGGGGGTGCGCATGACTTGGGCCTCAAACAGACCATGCACGGTAGGTGCAAGGTCAAACTGGATGTCTGTGGCGTTCCAATCCCCCGCCATGCGTTGAAGTTCGTCGTTTGAAAGAAGTGCTGCACGATCGACTGGGTCTTGTGGCGTGGCCAGCAGCGACGCCATCAGGGTCTGGTAGTGCGATGCCATCCGCTCGATGGTCGGGCGATCAAACAGGTCCGTGTTGTATTCGAAGTGGGCCTGCAACACGCCGCCCTGCTCCACCACGGATACCGTGAGATCGTATTTGGCAACCACGGACGGGGCGCTGATCTCGCGCACCACAAGTCCATCGAGTGCCGGCGCAGTCAAGGGTGCGTTTTGCATCGAGAACATGACCTGAAACAGGGGCGAGTGACTGAGCTTGCGTTCTGGCCGCATTTCCTCAACCAGCTGTTCAAATGGTAAGTCTTGATGGGCGTAGGCATCCAACGCTGTTTGGCGTACCTGGGCCAGCAGCTGCGCAAAGCTTTGTTGCGGCAACAACTGCACGCGCATGACCAGTGTATTGACGAAGAAACCGATCAGGCCCTCAACCTCACTGCGAGATCGGTTGGCACTGGGCGAGCCAATGAGGATGTCGCGTTGTCCGCTGTAGCGAGACAGCAGCACGCCAAAACCGGCCAAAAGCACCATGTAGGGCGACGCGGCAGACTGCTCCGCGTGACGCTGTACGCGTGCCGACAAGGAGGCTGAGAACTGGATGCCCAAGGTGTCGCCGTGAAACCGCTGAACGGACGGGCGCACGCGGTTGGTGGGCAGCTCTAATAGTGCGGGCGCACCTTGGAGTTGTCGCCGCCAGTAGGCGATCTGACGTCCAAGGCCAGGTCCGACCAAGTGGCGGTGTTGCCAATGCGCATAGTCGCCATACTGGATGGGCAACGCAGACAAGGGGGAAGGCTGGTTCTGAGCAAAAGCGTTGTAGAGCGCGCTCCACTCTCTGACCATGACCCCCATGGACCAACCATCGGAGACGATGTGGTGCATATTCACCAGCACCACATGCTCGTCCTCAGCCAAGATCAACAGCTGGCTGCGAAACAAAGGGCCTTGGGCCAGGTCAAAAGGTCTTTCGGCATCCTCACGTACCCGCCGCTGCACGTCGAGGTCTCGCTGCGAGGCTTGCAGTGGGCGAAGATCAACCTCTTGGGTCGACAGGACGTGCGAGCCGATCAACACCTGGGGCACGCCCTCATGCGTCTGGAATGAGCTGCGCAGACCTTCGTGACGCGCCACGATCGCGGCCAAACTGGCAGACAGAGCAGCTCGGTCGAGTGCGCCGCGCACATGAAGTGCCACCGGCATGTTGTAGGCTGAAGCAGCACCCTCGAGCTGATCCAAGAACCACAGGCGCCGCTGCGCAAACGACAAGGGCAGCTTGTTGGCTCGCGGCACCGGGCAAATGGGTGCTGCACCATTGAGCCGCTCATACCCCAGCGCTTGGGCCATCTCCCAACTTGGCTCACCCAGAAAGTCCGTCTTGTAGACCTCGCGCCACCGATCGGCGACGCTGGCGTCGATTTTTTGGTGCTGATGGAACTTGGTATCGCCCAACATCTTGGACTCTTGGTAAATGCCGTCGGTCATACGCGACTTTTTGTCGCCCGCATAAATGTCCACCATGTCTGAACGGTAGGCGATGCCTAGGAAGTCGCACAGACGTTGGGCCGACGCGTCGGGTTGCGCGGTGATGCTCTCAAAGCTGATCGCCATTTGACGATGGGCCGGGATACGTTGCAAGAAACGAGCAATGTTGCGGTGGCTGTGCAACCAAATCAATTCAGCCAACCGACGCACGGGCAGCGCGTGGGGATACCTGAAGAAGATCTGATTCAGGCGCGCCTCCTCAAACGAACTCATCATGCCGTAGGGATGTCGGTGCAAGTGGATGTAGAGCGCGCCATCGAAATAGGCCTCAGCACGATCAAGCACAGCCTCGTCGAGTGCATAGGACGGCGATTTATCCACCAACCGCGCCTGCCCAACCCACGATTGCAGCTCGCCATAAAAGGCCTGGACCGACATGTCCGCATCTTCACGCTCAGCCATGAGGGTCTTGGCGGCGTCGGCATCTATGCCTCGCGCAGCCATGACGGCCCTGAGTGTGCCCTCCAACCAGAACGAATCACGACCGGAGCATATGTCTCGACGCTGACCCAAGGTGTCAAAGCCAAGCAATTCGAGTTCAGGGGGAGAGAACAGTGCCGGGTGCCCACCGAGCAAAACCCTCAGCAAAGTAGAACCTGAGCGCGGCGGCGACAAAACAAACACCGCTGGCGGGTTTTTTCGCGCCCCAGACAAGGCCAGATAGGGACTGGCTGGCGTGATCAGACTGGCAAAGGCGCGCAAATCGGCTTCGCCGACGCGCTCCTGGTTTTCAAGGCCCTCATCGGTGCCCTCGCGCCCTTCAAGTTGTGCCATGGCCTGGCCATAGTGTTGGCGCAGGTAATCGATTTGCTGGCGAACCGTGGGCGCCTCAAAAAGCGCCACCACATAAACGACGCAGTGCAGTTGCTGCTGGATCTTGTTGACCAAGATGGCACCGCGGATCGAGTCACCCCCCAGTTCAAAGAAGTTGTCATCGATGCCGATCTGTTGGAGCCCCAGCACCTCACACCACAGCGCGGCCAAACGTTTTTCAATGTCACTTTGGGGTGGCGTAGATCGCACGCGCCCTGCCGGTTCGCTGGCTTGCTGGTCGAGCCATGCCGCCAGTCGCTGCCGGTCCAGTTTTCCATTGGCCGTCAGGGGCAGCCGCTCCAGCGGCACGATCATGGCAGGCACCATGTAGTCTGGAAGACTGGTTTTGAGATGCACGCGCAACGCTGGCGAAAGATCGGGGTCTTGCCATACGGGCGAAACCACATAAGCAATCAGTCGGGCACCCGCCGCTTCCTGCTTGGCCTCCACGTGCGCCTCGGTCACCAGCGAATGCCCTTGCAGTGCTGACTCGATCTCACCGAGCTCAATTCGAAACCCCCGAATTTTTACCTGGTGGTCGATGCGACCGAGGTACTCCAAACGTCCATCTGAGCGCCAGCGTGCCAAGTCCCCGCTGCGGTAAACCCTGCCCAGCGGGGTCTGAACAAAGCGTTCGGCGGTGAGTTCCGGTCGATGCAGATAGCCCCGTCCCAGACCCGCTCCGCCCACAAGCATTTCACCCCCAACACCCATCGGCACGGGTTGGCCATCACGATCGACCAGGTCAATGCTGAGGTCTGGCAAGGCACGTCCGATGAGGCTGGCACCTTCTGACAATTGCTCGGCACCCAAACGCTGAAAGCTCACATGCACTGTGGTTTCAGTGATGCCGTACATGTTGATGAGTTGCGGTGCATCCAGTCCGTGACGCTCCACCCAACTCAGCAGACTTCGGGGATCGAGTGCTTCGCCGCCAAAAATCACCCACTTCAGTGCGAAACGCCCACGGCCATCCAGATGCGCGTCGGCTGTGATCAACTGCTTGAAGGCAGAGGGTGTTTGATTGAGCACCGTAACGCCTTGGCGACACAGCAGTTCATGGAACTGCTCTGGCGAGCGGGCCACTTCGGAGGGCACCACCACCAGCTTGCCGCCATACAGCAGAGCTCCCCAGATTTCCCAGACCGAGAAGTCAAAGGCGTAAGAGTGAAAAAGGCTCCAGACGTCGCGAGAACCGAATCCAAACAAAGCTTCCGTGCTGGCAAACAACCTCATCACGTTGGCGTGCGTCACCTCCACGCCTTTGGGTCGCCCGGTGGAGCCCGAGGTATAGATCACATAGGCGATGTCCTCAGGCGCGCCTGGCTCTAGCAGGGGCTGGGCGCTTTCATCGGCGAGGGACGGATCGGCAAGATCAATCAAGGTCGCATCAACAGGCGGTCGGGCGCGATAAACGATCACACGGCGCAAGCCGCTGTCTTCGGCCATGTAACGTAATCTGTCTTCTGGATAGGCTGGATCAAGGGGGACATAGGCTGCACCGGCCTTCAAGATACCCAGCACGCCGATCACCAACTCCAACGAGCGCTCGACACACAAGCCCACGCGTTCACCGCGTTGAACGCCAAGGCGATGCAGGCGTTGCGACAAGCGATTGGCGTGCATCTCCAGCTCGCCATAGCGCATGTCTTGTGTCTCAAAATGCAAGGCAATGTCTTGTGCACGGTCGACAGCACGCGCCTGAAAGGCTGCATGAATCGTCGACTGAACCGGGAACTGAGCTTGAGGGCCACGCCATTGGCGAATTTGGTCTAACTCAGCTTGGCCCATCAGTGGCTGCAACCTCACCGGTGTCTGCGGAGCGTCGACCAAGCCTTCGATCAGGCGTCGAAAGTGGTCCACCATGCGGACCACGGTGGAGGCCTCAAACAGGTCCAGGTTGTAGCGAAAAAACCCACTCATGCCCTGCGCGTTCTCCTCCATCGACAACACCAAATCGAACGGAGAATGCTGCGACAGGGGTGGGTGCGGCAGGATTTGCAAACCCTCCAGACGAATTTCACCCATCGGTGCGTTTTGAAGCGCAAACAGAACCTGGAACAAGGGCGTGTGATCCAAGTTGCGCTGCAGCTCCAGTGCCTGCAAGACCTGCTCGAATGGCATCTCACGGTGCTCAAAGGCCTCCAGCGCGCATTGACGCACACGCGCGAGCAAGGTGGTGAAGTCAGGATGACCGCTGAGGTCAAGGCGCAACGCGATCGTGTTCAGGAATGGGCCAATCAGAGCATCGGCCTGCGTATGAGAACGCACCCCAATGGGCGAGCCGATCACCAGATCCTCAGCATCGCTGTAGCGACTCAACAGCACACCAAAGGCCGACAACAGAACCATGAACGGCGTGACACCCGCGCTGGCGCACAGGCTGTAGAGACGTCCACTGAGGTCGGCATCGATGTGGAAATGCTCTGCAGCACCACGGCTGCTGCGAACACGCGGACGCGGCTTGTCCAAGGGCAGGTTGAGCGCGGCAGGTGCGTCCTGCAGCTGTTTTTGCCAATAACGGCGCAGACGGTGTAATCGCTCCCCACCCAGGCGCTTGCGCTCCCAACACGCATAGTCGGCGTATTGAATGGGCAATGGCGGTAGCAAGTCGGCGGCACTGACAAGAGGCCCATTGGCGTTGGCTCGGTAGAGCTGCGCCAACTCATCCACCAAGATGCCCATGGACCAGCCATCCGAGATGATGTGGTGCATGGTCAGCATGAAGCCATGGTGGCGCTCGCCAAGTTTGAGCAGCCGTGCCCGCATCAAGGCCTCACCGCTTTGAAGGTCAAAAGGCGTCACTGCCTCATGACGCACCAAGCGGTCCCACTCTGCGCGCTGTGATGGTTCGTCGAGCCGGCTCAGGTCGGTGACAGACAGCGCCAGTTCTACCCCGGCGAGACTGAGCTGAACGGGCACATCGTCGACGATGCGAAAGGCGCTGCGCAACACTTCATGGCGTTGCACGAGTTGATGCAAAGACCGCTCCAAGGCCAGCACATCAAGCGCGCCGATGAGCTCAAGAACAATTGGGGGCATGACCAGACTGGCAGAGTTGCCAAGCTGCAGTCGATCGTTGAACCAGAAACGTTGTTGCGCTGTCGACAGTGGCAGGCCATGTTGCCTTGACTGGCACGCGATGGGCGCCTCATCAAAGGCCAGGTCGGCTGTGCGTTGCGCCAATACCTCGATCAGCTGGTCTTTGGCAGCAGCAATGCGAGAAAGCCATTGTGGCGTCAGCACACCGGGTGGCGCGCTGTAGCTCAAGCGACCCTCAACCGATTGCAAACGAACGTCCATTGAATCCAACTGAGCGAGCAGCTCGAAAACGCTATCCATCCAAAAGACTCCTGAGATTACCGGTCAAGAAGGGAGATTCTGTCATGCCCACCTCAGCCTGACCGTGTTGGCAACTCAAGCAACAACAGAAAACGCAGGTGTCCATCGTATTTACGAATTGTTTTGACCACCCGCGCACCGACCGCCCTGAAATTGCGAAGACTGAACTCGTTGTCACAGCGCACGGTGGCCAACCAACGCCTGACTTGGGGCCAGTCCAACTGATGGAGCGAATAGTGCAACAGCACAACTTGTAGGCCCTTGCCCCGGTAGTCGGGGTGCACCACGACCGCCGTCCATTGGGCCAGCCCTGACAGCTGGTGCTGGGGCAAGCCAGCGTCGTGGCCGAGGTTGTTCTCGCCCAAGTCAGGCAAGGTAATGGCCAAGAAAGCAATCAATGCTTCGCCAAGCCATGCGCCAATGATGCAGCCCTGTCCACCCGCGAGCAGGTCATGGATTTCTTGTTTTGAGATGGGAAACATCAGCTGACCGATAGAGCTGGTTTGCAGGGCCTGCACCTTGGGCGCATCGTTGAGCGCAATAGGACGCAACTGCACGACCATGGCAGTTTCCTTCGCATTGGTGCGAAGGATGACTTGCTGTGTTGGTGGATGGCTCAAGTGTGTGACTCGGTTCGCATCAAAGGCCAAGCAGAGAGCACGCTGAACATGGTCAGCAAAATGCACATCATTGCGCCCAGGCCAAGTAAACCGGCCGTGCCGAATGCAGTCACCGCCGAAAAAATCATGGGCCCGATCGCTTGTCCCACTTTACGTGCATTGAGTTGCATGTCCTGTATCGCCGAGCGCCCAAGCCTTTGACCCACAGGCAAGCTCGAGACGAAGGCGACTTGCGAGGCGATGCCAAAGCAGTCGCCCAAGCTCATGAGCGAGACCGCAATGAATGCAGTGGCCAATTGAGGGGAGGCGCTAAAGACCATCAGGCCCAACACCAAAAGGCCGGCCGATAGGGCAACGGCCCAAGCAGGTCGCAAGTGTCGCCTGGCCCAAGCAGCAAGCCATGGACCGATGAAAACAAAGCACATGCCGTTGATGAGGAAGGCACGCCCAATCACATTGGGGCCCGCACCAGCGTCTGCCGCAAACACAGGAAAGAAATAAGGCAAATACATGGAGATCGCAGCAGTTGGGGCGCTGACCAGTAGAAAAAATAGTGCCAGCCCAAGGTAGTCCCTGCGCGATGCCCCTTGCTGCTCAAAACTCGGCTGAACGGGTGGTGTTGGCAGCTTCATCATTTCCTTGGCCGCTGTTTGCCACAAGTAAAGCACCGAGGCAGACAGCACCAGTGCTGCGGCAGCAAAAACAGCCTGCGGTCCAATCTGCACCGCAAGAAAAGCGCCCGTAACGGCCCCACAGTTCACGCCTGCGAAACTGCCAGCAAGGGTATCTGACAACCCAGACTGTCGCTGCTCGTCGTCGCGAATCGCGTTGACGAATCGGTAAATGCTGACCAAAACCCACATGGAGCCGGCGCCCGTCATGGCGCGGGCCAGCAGAAACAACAAAGGCGTGGGTGCCAGCCAGGCCAGAACGGCCGCCACAATCAACAAGGCATAGCCGATATAGGCGACGCGCACAGCACCATGGCGAGTGCACATCGCGTTTGACAACAACAGGGCCACCGAACCCGCGGCCATCTCTGCAGAAATAGCCGCCGCAGCAGATTGCCCCATTGATAGGCCGGGCAAGGCAACGCCATACGCGCCCATCAACAAAGGAACAAAAGAAGCCGACATGAACATGCCAAAGTACATCAGGAAGGCGCTAAAGCGCCCTCCGATACGCAGCCTCAAATCAGACAGCAACGAGGGCAACACGTTGCTGACCTGAGCCTCGGGACGCTTGATCACCACCAGACTGATTTCAAACATGAACATGAGACTGGTGAGCAAGATGGCGCCGGAATCGAGCAAGATATCTAGCAGTCGGTCCTGCAACATTTCCTCGGACATACCCATCGCTAGCAGACGGCTTTGACCCGCCGAGTCAGGAGAAAGCTGCAAACGCAAGGAACTGTCTGACAGCGCAGCAGTTGTCTCGGCGCCCTCGGCTTCCATCCGAATCTGACTGAGGTTGGGTGCTATTTTTTGAACCTTGGCCAAATATTCGTTGATCCCACTGAGTTGGTCATAGCGCACACCACGCTCAATCAAGGCGTTGAAATTAGATTCCAGGATGTGTGCCACGAACGTGGTGCTCTCGCGGGTGCTGGCGAGGTATTCTTCTTGAAACTGCACGTAGCCAAAGTAGCCCGACATCACCTGCGCGAGCGCAACGATCGACAAGGACAGAACGCGCAATTTTCTGTGCATCCAATCGTTGCGCTGGGCGAGACGCCAGACCAGAAACAACAAGCCGGAATTGAGTCCGATGATCACGATCACATGCCAGAAAAGCTTGACTGCAAAGGCAGATATCACTTGGTCGGCTCTTGCATCTTTGACACTGACCATCATGAATCCGACCGGGTCGGCTTTGGGGTCGGGTCGGATGCCGATGAACAGTTGAAACAGTTGGCTTGAGTCGTCGTGCAGAAACATCTGCTGCTTATTGACCAACTCGCGCTGAACGCGAATCAGCTCTTTAGAGGGGAACTGCCGTTGGATGGGGCCACTCTCGTCTGCTAAAAAACGCCCATCGAAATTGGCGATTTCCACATGAACCACATCAGGAAGCGCACTTTGAACGGATTTCAGGTAGCGCTCAATGCCGTAAAAATCGTCTAAAGGCTTACCAAAGCGCAATCCCTGTTCGATCAATCGGCTGGCCGTGGTGCCCGGAATCGCATAGCTGTTCATCAAACCGGATGAATGCGCCTGACCAAAAGAACCGATGTTGATGGCCATCGAAAATAAGGTGGAAAGCACCAACAAAACCACAGACAAGGCCAGCGAAGTCACTTCCTTTTTGGGCCAGCTCATATCAAGCTCCAGGGCGAAGAATTTTCGGATAGATGGTGTCGGCGCTGAGCATGGCTTCTAGAGGCAACTTAAAGCCAATCAACTGGGCAACTTCTACATTCACGGCCAAAGCGGGCGTGTCGAAATAAACCTGCGCGAGCGAGCGCGGCTTCGCCCCCCGAAACACCCGTGCCAACGTTGTTGCGCCAAATGTGCCAATGCCTGAGAAATCTGCGCGAGCCATGGACATCAATGCGCCTCGTTCGACCTCTTCTTGGCCGCTTTGCGAAAACGTGGGGACCTTGCGCTCTAGGAAAGGCTGCAAAAGACCATCAAAGCGCATGAGATCCCACTGGCCGAAGGTGACATACATCGCATCGACTTCACCAGATAGATCCATCCAGGCACGAGAAAGTTGTTCGTAATAGGCCCGCATATCACCCGCATTCTTCACATTGGCTGGCCGTTGCACGTAGCGGGCGCGCAATTGAAAACCCAAGGTACGAGCCATTTCCTCTACCTGCGGAATCGATGCCACACCTCGCCCGCCATTGGAGTTCTCATAGGTGACGCCCAGAGTCCTGAAACGGCAGGTATCGTGAAAGATTTTGAGTTGTCGCGTGGTTCGGCTCAGATCCATATGAGCCCAAACGTGATCCATGCCACTGTCGGTCTCGGATTTGGCAAATCCAGCGGCAATCGGATTGGTCGCACTGAAGACCAAGGTAGGTGTTTGGTGTCCGTGGATGGCCAGTTTTTGACCTGCGGCAGTTCCCATGACCAATATCAGATCGAGGTCGCCAGATTGAAGCCTTCTCAAAATGGGCTGTGGATCGGCATCCGACAAGCCGGAGTAATAGGCGTCAGACACCCAATCAATAAAATCCTTGGGCTGAGCGGCAAGCCAGCGCCACATCGCGGCGGAGTCGGTCGAGTTTTCCGCATAGGGAAGTGAGCGAACATCACCGACCCAACCGGTTCGGCTCAGCCCTTGGGCGAGCCCCCACAGAGTGCCTGAGAAATTACGAAAGGAAAGACTCTCTGCGTAGCCGATTCGCCAGGGCTTGCCTCGATTTCGAATCGGTCGGTTGGCAGCAGCATCAGCAGCGTTAGCCCAATGAGGGTCTAAGCCCCAGAGCACCGAGCAGCCTGCAATGAGATCTCGTCGGGTCATCGCCATGGTTTGCCTAGGTCCTCAAGGTGGGGCAAGCCACAGGAAAGCCGCGATGCACATGGTCAGCATCCCAAGCGCCCACGTAATGACGCGCGAGACCCTGACTCAAAAGGGGCACCACGGTCGGGCGAATTTGGCAAGCAAGCGCAATGTCCTCGGCCGTGATCTCGAGCTCGCCTTGAGCACCCAAAACAACAGCGTCATCACCTCGCTCAAGGTAAGGGAGCTCAGAAGCATCCGCCAGCAGGTTGTTCATAAAGGCACGTCCGAGCACTGGCAAACGAACACCACGAACAAGCACGCAAGGATTGGAAGACATCGAGAGAAAGCCTGCCATTCCAAATCCGATGGATATGTTGGCAACCTTGAGTCGCTGGGCACTGTTGAAACCAGCCTCATAACTGAATGCCGTGCCTGCCTCCAACATGCGAACGTCAAGAACCTTCGCACGGATTTCCATGACAGGTCGGATGCCGGCAGGCGCCGCATCAACCATGCGCAGACCATAGAGCAATGAACCAATGCGAACCGCACCATCTGTCGCGCTTTGCTGCGCCATGGACACGCCCGGACTGCTGAGGCTGTGCACCAGAGGTAATTCAAAACCAGCGTCTTTGATGCGCTGAAGCAATGCGTGAAAGTCTGAGCTTTCATGGTTCATGAGTGCAAGATCAGCCCGATAGGCCCCGACTTGTTGAACAAAAATCGACGCCCACTCCAAACAGGGTTGAGCACACAGCTTGCTCAACAAAGGCAGCACATAACCAGGATCCAAACCCTGACCACCCAGGCCCAGATCGACGCGGATATGGACCCTGGCCCGCACGCCTTGACGCAAGGCCTCGCGCTCAACCCATTGAAGTTGGTCCATTGAGCTCAGGGTGGGTGACAGATTGCCAGCAATCATCACGGCCACATCCGCCTCCAGAAAAGGGCCCAAGACCATCACCTCTTCTGTCAAGCCGAGACGGCGCAAGGCAAGGCCTTCGTCGGCGGAGCTGACCACGAAGCCATCAATGCCCGCTCTACTCAACTCAGGGGCGATCACAGGCAGACCAAATCCATACGCATCCGCCTTGACGACCGCGAACACCCGGGTTCCTGGTCGAAGCGCACCGCGAACGGCTGCCAGGTTACCCCGCAGTCTGTCGAGATGTATCAAAGCCTGAGCATGCTGCGAGCCCAGCACTGGGCTTGGATCACGGTTGATTGGGTAGACATCCTTGACTGCCATGGCCTACGGAAACCTTCGATGTGTCAGGATCAACTTTCGACCTTGATCAGATTCAAAAAAATTCATTGTCAAAGTTCATGATTGGTTTGCAACGAAAGGCCTTGGCGTGCTGTATTCACAACACCGAATAACCGATGGATTATGCGGGGACATTACACATGGCTTCATTCATAGCGCCAATCACCCAAGATGAATCATCGAATGGGTTCACGCAATGCCGACTGGGTGATGAGCGATCTAAAAAACAAAAAGCCACTGACTTCAAAAATCAGTGGCTTTTAAATTGGTAGGCCCACCAGGACTTGAACCTGGGACCAAAGGATTATGAGTCCTCTGCTCTAACCAACTGAGCTATAGGCCCGAAAGGGCGATTCTACTTCTCAGTGGCTGGACCGAATAAGTTTCAGAACTCCAGCGTTTGACCTTCGGTCATGGGCACCACTTTGATGGGGCTGCCTTTCATGGCCTCTTGAAACTCGGCCAAGGTGCCCTTGGTCAGAGGGTTGGAGTTGTAGTGCATGGGCATGACCATCTTGGGTTGAATCCAAGTGCGGGCGGCAAAGGCTGCATCCTCGGGGTCCATGGTGAAGTTGCCACCGATGGGCATCAACACGAGGTCGGGCTTATAACGCTCGCTGATGAATTTCATGTCGCCAAACAATCCCGTATCGCCCATATGCCAAATCTTGAAACCGTTTTCCATCTCAATGATGTAACCGACCGCTTCGCCAGCAGGATGAGACTCAAGCTTGCCAGTGGCCGGGTTGGTGTGAACGATCAACGAAGAGTGTTCAGCCGCCACGGCGGTGACCTTGATGCCGGGCAAAGGTTTGACATTGCCTGTTTTATTGAAACGGTGACCTAAGTTGGCAGGAATCAAACCCAAGGTAATCAAAGGCGTCACCATATCGGCAGGGCCGTAAAGAACGGTGTTGTTGAGTTTGGCCAACTCAGGCGCATCGCCCAAGTGGTCGACATGGCCGTGGGTGACCAACAGCAAGTCAATTTTTCCGAGTGCAGAAAAATCAGCTTTGATGTTGGCGGGTGTTTTGGGGCCGCCTTTGAGCCAAGGGTCAATCACAATGATTTTTCCACCCGGCGTTTTGATGCGAAAGCCAGCTTGACCCAACCACAACATTTCGGTTTTGCCAGTTGCAGCAGGCGCGGTTTGGGCTTGCGCCGGAGCGCTCAAGCCCAACAAGGTCACGGCAGTCAGGGCTGCGGCACAGTTCAATTGGAGCCAACGGGTCAAAGTCATGGGATGCGTCCTTCTTCAGCGGTTAAAAATAACCATAGATCTTTGGCGGAAAGAAGCAATTGAAACAGAGGGTTTCCCACAACCCATAGGCCTAGCGAGTACCGCAGGCGACAGATTTATTTGTGACTCAGCGCATTGCTGACCAACTTGGACGTGATGTCGACAATTTGAATCATGCGGTCATAGGCCATGCGAGTGGGGCCAATCACACCCAAGGTACCCACCACTTGGCCATCGACTTCATAGGGAGCGCTGACCACCGAGAGTTCTTCCATTGGCACAATTTGGCTCTCTCCGCCAATGTAGATGCGCACCCCTTCGGCTTGGGCAGAGATATCGAGCAAGCGCACCAGTTGAGCTTTTTGTTCAAACAGATCAAAAGCGCGGCGCAAGTTGCCCATATCGCTTGAAAAGTCGCTCACCGACAGCAAGTTGCGCTCACCGCTGATCACCACATCGTCTTGAACTTGGGTCAGCGCTTCGGTGCTGACTTGGACTGCAGCTTGCATCAGGGTTGCAATTTCACTGCGCAGCGACTCAACTTCCAGCAGCAATTTTTCACGCACCTGCTCGATGGCCATGCCCGAAAAATTTTGATTGAGGTAGTTAGCCGCTTCAATCAGCTGGGACTGTGTGTAGTCAGCTTCTGTGAACAAGACCCGGTTTTGCACGTCGCCTTCAGGAGAGACGATGATGACCAAAAAGCGTTTTTCAGAGAGTCGCAAAAATTCAATGTGACGAAATACCGAGCTGCGTCTAGGGGCAATCACAACGCCCACAAAATGCGACAAATCCGAGAGCAAATGGGCCGCGTTGGCAATCACTTTTTGGGGTTGGTCGGCCGCCAAGTGGGGGGCGTGCAATTGCTCACGGTTACTGGTGAGCATGGTGTCAACAAACAGCCGATAACCGCGCGCCGTGGGTATGCGTCCAGACGAGGTGTGCGGGCTAACGATGAGGCCTAGGGCCTCCAAATCGGACATGACATTGCGAATCGTGGCTGGCGAGAGCTCAATGCCTGTTGCACGCGAGAGCGTGCGGGAACCAACGGGTTGGCCGTCGGCAATGTAGCGCTCTACCAGCGCTTTGAGCAATAACTTGGCGCGATCGTCTAGCATGGTCATGGATTCATCGAATTTTAGTGATGTAATTTGTCTATGAAATCGAAGTTTCGCCAGATCGCACTGCTTGGAAAATACCAACTGCCCACTGCAGGTGGGGCCAAACCGTCTTCCCGTTTGGCACTCGAGAGCATTGCACAATTTTTGCACGCGCAACACTGCGAAGTCATTTTGGAACACGATACAGCGGCCAACACCGGTTTGTCAGGCTACCAAGTGATGCATGTTGCAGACATTGGCAAACATTGCGACTTGGCACTGGTGGTGGGTGGCGACGGCACGATGCTGGGCTACGGCCGTCAATTGGCCCAGTACCGGGTGCCCTTGATTGGCATCAACCAAGGCCGGCTCGGCTTTATCACTGACATTCCCCTGAATACCTTTGCCGACACCCTGAAAGACATGCTGCGCGGTGAGTATGAGGAAGACAACCGCGCCATGATGCACGCCAAAGTGTGGCGAGATGGGGATTGCGTGTTTGATGCCTTGGCACTCAACGATGTGGTGGTCAACCGTGGCGCCACCTCTGGCATGGTGGAGATGCGTGTGGAGGTCGACGGTCATTTTGTGGCCAACCAACGCGCTGACGGCTTGATCATTGCAACACCGACCGGATCGACTGCTTATGCCTTGTCTGCGGGTGGTCCTTTGTTACACCCATCTCTGCCGGCTTGGCTGATGGTTCCGATTGCACCGCACACCCTTTCCAATAGGCCTATCGTATTGGCCGACCCCGGTGAAATCGTGATCGATTTGGTGTCGGGGCGCGACGCCAGTGCAAACTTTGACATGCAATCTTTGGCCTCTCTCTTGATTGGCGACCGCATCACCGTGCGCCGCTCGCAACACCATGCGCGTTTTTTGCACCCCAAAGGTTGGAGTTACTTTGACACTTTGCGTAAAAAATTGCACTGGAACGAGGGAGGCGCATGAGTTTGCAGCACATGGTGTTGCGCGATTTTGTGATCGTGCGCGAACTTGACCTCAACCTGTCCACCGGCTTCACCGCGCTCACAGGGGAAACTGGCGCTGGCAAATCGATTTTGATTGATGCCCTGCAACTTGTTTTGGGCGCTCGTGCGGAGGCAAGCGTGGTACGAGAAGGCGCGACACGTGCCGAGATTTGTGCCGAGTTTGATGCCAGCCCTGAACTGAGCGCTTGGTTGCATGACGAGGGTTTTGCGGTTGAAGACGCAGGTGCTGATAGCTTGCTGCTCAAACGCACCATTGACACACAAGGTAAAAGCCGTGCATGGATCAATGGCAGCCCGGCCACTGCCACCCAACTGCGCGCCTTGGGCGACAGGGTGCTCGACATTCACGGCCAACACGCCTGGCAAAGCCTGACACGCCCTGACGCGGTGCGTGGTCTGCTCGATGCTTATGCCGGCCTGAACTTGAACCAACTCGGCCAACTGTGGGGCAGTTGGCGAAGCACGATTCAAGCGCTGCAAAACGCGCGCGACGCGCAAGACACGCTGCAACAAGAGCGTGAACGTTTGCTGTGGCAGTTGGCAGAAGTCGACAAGCTCTCCCCTGGTAACGATGAATGGGAAGAGCTCAACACGCAGCACACCCGCTTGTCCAATGCCCAGACCTTGATGGATGCAGCGCAGGCAGCGATTTCGGCGCTTGAGGATGACGACACCGGAGCCCTGCGACAACTTGCCCGTGCGCAAGATGCCTTGCAAGACCAAGCCAGCGTAGAGCCCGCATTTGCCAATTGGGTCGATGTGCTGGCGTCGAGCTTGGCACAAGCTTCAGATGTGGCGCACTCGTTGCACGGGTACTTAGACCATACCGAGCTCGACCCCCAACGTCTGCACAGTTTGGATGAGCGCATGTCGCTGTGGATGTCTTTGGCTCGTCGCTTCAAGCGCAGCCCACAAGAGTTACCTGCGCTCTACCAAGAGTGGCGTGCGCGGCTGTCCCAACTGGATGCCGCAACGGACCTGGGCGCGCTTGAAACCGCACAATCGAAAGCCGCATCGGCCTACCAAAGCGAAGCACGCAAGGTGTCGCAAGCACGCACCAAGGCCGCCCCAAAACTGGCGACTGCGATCAGCCAAGCCATGCAGGGCTTGGGCATGCAAGGTGGTCGCTTTGAGGTGGTTCTGGACAAGCTCGATCAACCGTCCTCCAGTGGCATGGAGTCGGTGCAGTTTTTGGTGGCAGGTCACGCGGGCAGCACGCCTCGTCCGGTCGGCAAAGTGGCTTCGGGCGGCGAGTTGTCTCGCATTGCTTTGGCCATTGCAGTCACAACCAGCCAATTAGGCAGCGCCCAAACTCTGATCTTTGACGAGGTGGACTCTGGGGTGGGTGGCGCGGTGGCAGAAACCGTCGGTCGCCTGATGCAGCAACTGGGTCGTGACCGCCAGGTCATGGCGGTGACGCACTTGCCCCAGGTCGCTGCTTGCGCGGACCACCATTTGGTGGTCTCCAAGCAGAGCGACGCCAAAGGCACAGCCAGCCAAGTCAGCGCCCTACAAGGCGACGAACGCGTGCGCGAAATAGCACGCATGTTGGGCGGTGAAAAGGTGTCGCAGACCACCTTGGCCCATGCCAGAGAAATGTTGCAACTCCCTCCCGATCAGAAGGCTCGCAGCGCATGAATCAAGAAATCGTCCTCATCACCGGCATGTCGGGTTCGGGCAAATCAGTGGCCTTGCACGCGCTGGAAGATGCCGGCTTTTACTGCGTTGACAACCTGCCGCCAGAACTGTTGCTGCCGTTTGTGAAACTTGAACAGCAACAAAGCGCCACCAAAGTGGCCATTGCCATGGATGTACGCAGTGCCAACTCGCTTCCTTTGGTGATGCCACAGCTGACCCATTTGCGCGCCCTAGATGTCAACATCCGACCCTTGTTTCTGGACGCTAGCACCGAGGTGTTGGTTCACAGGTTTTCTGAGAGCCGACGACGTCATCCTCTGTCGCGCCAAGAAGCGACCGAGCAACAACCTGATCAACAACGCGATTTGATCGAAGCCATTGAGTTAGAGCGTCATTTGTTGGCGGATTTGCGAGAAGCCTCACACATCATTGACACCAGCTTGCTGCGCAGCACCAAGCTGCAGGCCTATATCAAGTCACTGATCTCAGCGCCGGCCACACAGCTGACCTTGATGTTTGAATCGTTTGCATTCAAGCGCGGCATTCCGCTGCATGCCGACTATGTGTTTGATGTGCGCATGCTGCCCAATCCCCACTACGAACCCGATTTGCGCCCCCTCACCGGGCGCGACGCAGCGGTGTCTGAGTGGCTGGCTCAGCATCCAAGCGTTGACAAGATGGCTGCCCACATCTCAGATTTTTTGACCACATGGCTGCCTGACTTGAACCAAGACCACCGCAGTTATGTGACGGTAGCCATTGGCTGCACGGGAGGACAGCACCGCTCGGTGTATTTGGTGGAGCGCCTCAGCGCGTTATTCACCGCCAACTGGGTCACGCTCAAGCGTCACCGAGAGCTTGACCTCACGGGGTCGTGAGCAGTTTGCGCACCGGGGCTGGCAAGCCCAAGCAAGGCCACGCATCGGCCTGCAGCCACTGCCCATGGCCCAATGCTTGCGCAGACGGCAAGTCAAGACGTACCGGATGCAAGTGCAAATCTTTGTGCGTCAGCACATGTTTGAAAGCGCCCTGCTCTTGTAACTTTGCGCGGACAGGCCGTGGCAACGCAGCTTGCAAGTCATCAAAACTGGCGAACATCGGTAAGGCGTACAAGCCAGCCCAAATGCCTGAGTCGGGTCGTTGCTCCAACAGCACATCCCCGGATTTGGTTTGCGCCAGCAACAACCACCAAGACTCTGAGCTGCGTTTGAGCTTGCGCGTCTTGACGGGGTAGAGGTGTGGCGTGCCTTGAGAAGCCGCCACACACTGCGACTTCACCGGGCATTCAGGGCAGCGCGCTTGCTTGGGCTTACACAAGGTGGCCCCCAAGTCCATCACCCCTTGGGTGTAGCGGGGCATGGTGTGGCGCAAGTCACGCTCTGGCAACATGCGTTGGGCGACTTCCCACAAAGCGCGTTCGTGGCGCGAAGACGCCAAATCGTCCTTAAAGCCCAGATAACGCGTCAAGACGCGTTTGACATTGCCATCCAAGATGGCAATGGGCTCTGCAAAACACAAAGAAGCCACCGCCGCCGCGGTGGACCGACCAATGCCCGGTAAAGTTTGCAAAGCTTGCGCACTGCGCGGAAACTCCCCGCCATGCAAAGCGACCACAGCCTGGGCTGCTTTGTGCATGTTGCGTGCCCGGCTGTAATAACCCAAGCCACTCCACAAGCCCAACACCTCGTCGAGCGGCGCTGCGGCCAAACTGGCCACCGTGGGAAAGCGTTGCACAAAACGTGCGAAATAGTCACGCACGGTACTGACTTGGGTCTGTTGCAACATGATTTCAGACAGCCAAACGACATATGGGTCTTGGGTGTTTTGCCATGGCAAGTCATGGCGCCCATGTTTTGTTTGCCAGGTCACCACCAGCTCGGCAAAAGAAGTGCGCGCTTGACTCATGGGATCAAGCTTTCTGGCATGTGGCGCAGAAGTAGGTAGAGCGTTGGCCTTGGCGCAACAGACGAATCGAACTGCCGCAGATACGACACGCCTCACCCGCGCGGTCATAGACCATGGCCTCCAATTGAAAGTAGCCTTGCTGGCCATCGGCATTGGAAAAATCACGCAAGGTGCTGCCACCTTTTTGCACAGCACGCGCCAGCACATCCACAATGGCACGACGCAGTTTTTCAGCGCGCGGCCGACTGACTCGATCAGCCCGCAGCGTGGGGCGAATACCGGCTAAAAACAAAGCTTCAGAGGCATAAATGTTGCCGACTCCAACCACCACATCTCCGGCCAACAACACTTGCTTGATGGCTGTACGGCGCTGCTTGAGACCCTCATGAAAAACCTGCACATCAAAATCTGCCCCTAAGGGCTCTACGCCTAAATGACCCAGCAGTTTTTTTGCCCTCGGGCTGTCTTCGCTATCGGCGTAAACCACCGCCCCAAAACGCCTAGGGTCATTGAGGCGAAGCAATCCTCGGTCAGTGTCCAAATCAAAATGATCATGGGTCTGGGGCGCACTTCTGTCGTCGTTAAAGCGCAGGCTGCCGGACATGCCCAAATGCCACAACAACAGGCCTTGATCCAGGTCAATCAATAAATATTTGCCACGTCGACGAACCCGCAAAACACAGCGACCCAGCAATGCCTCGGGCTCACACCCTAGGGGCCAACGCAAGGGTTTACCCACACGAACACCCGTCACACGCGCTTGCGCAATGCGATCGGCAAAACTCAAACGGGTCACTTCGACCTCAGGTAATTCGGGCATGGTGCAGACGAAAAAAATCAGTCAGCGATTATGATGCCCCTATGAAATTCCCCTTGTTTTTCGCTCGCACATGGGCTGGCCCATTGTTTGTTCTGGCCGGCGCAATGTTGCTTGCCCCGGCTGATGCTCAAACACCCAGCTCGGAATCTAACGAGCCTGTGGTGAACTCGGCACTGACCGGCGAGCTGTTGTATGAAATTTTGCTGGGTGAGCTCAATCTTCGCCATGGCGAGCCTGGTGCAGGCTTTTCATTGCTCCTAGATGCTGCGCGACGCTCCAACGATGTGCAACTTTTTGCCCGCTCGGTGGATATTGCGTTGCAAGCGCGTTCTGGCGATGGGGCCTTGATGGCTGCGCGTGCATGGGCTCAGGCCTACCCGCAAGACCGCAAAGCCAACCTGCAAGTACTTCAAATTTTGCTGGCAGTGAATCAAACTTCTGAAAGCCAGGATTTTTTGAAGAAAGAATTGGCCTTGGCGCCCTTGGCAGAGCGGGCTGTGGCGATCAGTCTCATTCCTAGGTACTTCGCACGCGTATCAGACAAAAAGTTGGCTGCCGATGTCGTTCAAAAAGCGCTTGAGCCCTATCTGAATCAGAAACCCACTGCGGCAGCATCGTGGACTGCGCTGGGACGCATGCGTTTGGCCAGCGATGACACACAAAGCGCACTGCAAGCGGCGCAAAAAGGGCAAGCGGCGGACAACCAGGCCATGGGCCCAGCCCTGCTGGCCTTGGAGTTGATGGGGCGACAAGTCAAAGGAGCTCAAGAGCAGGTCACACTGGCATTGAGGCAACAAAGCAGTCCCGAGTTGGCCATGAGTTACGTGCGGGTTCTGATTGAGCTGCGCCGCTACAGCGATGCCGATCAGCAATTACAAACTCTCACACAAAGCTACCCCCAACAAGCTGAGGCTTGGTTGATCTTGGGCTCGCTGCAATTTGAACAAGGCCAAGACGAACAAGCCGAAACTTCCTTGGCCAAGTTCGTCCAAATGGCCAGCCAAGACAAGAGCACCAATTCAGCCCGTGGCATCACCCAAGCCCAAACGCGCAGGGCAGCCATCCTGGCGCGGCAAGGCAAACTCAATGAGGCACGGCAACTTCTGGCGCAATTGCCTGTCAGCAACGATGAGGAGCTTCGCAGTCGCTTGATGGCTGAGGTTCAGTTGCTGCGTGAACAACGCCAATGGCAGGCAGCCTTTGATGTGCTGGTCAAAGCCAATTCAAATCACCCCGACCTCATGTATGAACAAGCCATGTTGGCGGAAAAGCTCAACCGTTTGGATGAGATGGAAAAACTTCTGCGCGCGGTGATTGAGCAAGACCCAGAACATCACAATGCTTACAACGCATTGGGGTTCTCTCTGGCAGATCGCAAACTTCGCTTGCCAGAAGCCAAAGCACTCATCATCAAGGCGGTGAGCTTTGCGCCCAATGACCCCTTCATCACCGACAGCTTGGGTTGGGTCGAGTTTCGATTGGGCAACTTAACCGCTGCACTCCAACATCTGCAAAAAGCTTACAAAGAACGACCTGATGCTGAAATTGCAGCCCATTTGGGCGAAGTTTTGTGGCAGTTGAGCCGCCAAGATGAAGCTCGCGCTGTTTGGCGCGAAGGCGTCAAACTTTCACCTGACAACGAGACCTTGCAAGAAACTTTGCAACGCCTCAAACCCCAACTCTGAGCTTGTCCGACATGCGCCGAATTTTGGGTCACTCGCTGATGGCTTGCTTGCTCGGCTTGTTGCTTGCGGCGTGTGCCACACCGCAACGTTTGATGCCACAAGACACGCTCAAGCCCGCCGAGCCAGAATGGCACGGCCGCTTGAGTCTGGTGATTCACAGCACGCCCGAAATGGCCTTGAGCGCGGGGTTTTTATTGCGTGGATCCGCACATCAAGGTGCCATCGACTTCTACTCGCCCCTAGGCACCACTGTGACGGCACTGCGTTGGTCACCGCAAGCAGCGCTTTGGCTGGAGGGCGATCAACAGCGCAGCTTTGACTCTTTGTCCAGATTGACCGAAAAAGCAACCGGTGCAGCCTTGCCGATTCACCAATTGTTCGACTGGCTAGAGGGTAGAGCCGTCACGTTGCCGGGATGGCAAGCCGACTTGTCCGGGCTGCAGCAGGGTTTCTTGGTGGTGCGGCGCACGGACCCCGCACCGGAAGTGGTCTTGCGCATCAAAATCGACGCAAACCCCTAGCACCATGTCAAGCCTGACTCACGTCCTAGCGCCAGCTAAGCTCAACTTGTTTTTGCACATCACGGGTCGCAGGCCTGACGGTTACCACTTGTTGCAGTCGGCGTTCATGCTGATCGATTGGTGCGACACCTTGCACTTTGAGAGCACGCATCATGGCGGGATAGAACGCGAAGACTTGACTAGCGCTTTGCCCGCCGACGATCTGATCACACGGGCAGCACGCAGCCTGCAAACTGCCAGTGCAACAACCATGGGCGCGCACATCGCGGTTGAAAAATCTATCCCTGCACAGGCTGGGATGGGCGGTGGGTCGTCAGACGCGGCCACTACTTTGCTGGCCTTGAACCGGTTGTGGGGTTTGAATTGGCCTGTGTCCAAGCTGTTGCCATTGGGACTTGCGCTGGGCGCAGACGTGCCATTTTTCTTGCATGGTCACAACGCTTGGGTAGAAGGGATTGGAGAAAAAATTACCCCTTTGGAATTACCCAAGGCACGTTTTGTCGTAATCCGAGTCAACGCTGGCCTGGAGACCGCGCGAATTTTTAACGCTCCAACGCTGGAGAGGGCCACGCGAGCTGCTACAATATCGGACTTCGCTGTTGCACCTTTCGACTTCGGTCGAAACGACTTGCAGCCAGTGGCCCAAGCGTTGTGCCCCGAAATTGACCAAGCCCTTCAATGGCTGTCATCTTTTGGACTTAGCCCACGCATGACCGGCTCTGGCAGTGCGGTTTTTGCAAAGTTGCCAGATGGTCTGTCACTTGATGCACCGCCAGGCGATTGGCAAATTCGGGTTTGCAGCAACATGGCAGTGCATCCCTTGGGTGGATGGGTTGTCAACGACGTTTAGCGGTCATCAGCTCACAAGCTGTTGACCTGTGTAGGGGAGTCGCCAAGTTGGTTAAGGCACTGGATTTTGATTCCAGCATGCGAAGGTTCGAGTCCTTCTTCCCCTGCCAAAATTTTCAAGCACTCAAGTGCTTGGTTTGCATGTGACGGCACACCAACGTCATTGGTCTTGAAGCGAAAGTCACCGTCATCATGTCGACCCCTACCCCCGACTTCATGGTCTTTACTGGCAATGCCAATCCAACCATGGCGGCCGAAATTGCCAAACATCTTGGCATTGACCTAGGTGCTGCCAATGTGGGCCGGTTCTCAGATGGCGAAGTCACCGTCGAAATCAACCAAAACGTGCGTGCCCGCGATGTCTTCGTGGTGCAAAGCACGTGCGCGCCCACCAACGAAAGTTTGATGGAGTTGCTCATCATGGTCGACGCCTTGAAGCGTGCCTCGGCCGAGCGCATCAGCGCTGTGATCCCCTACTTTGGCTATGCCCGCCAAGACCGTCGTCCACGCTCTAGCCGTGTGCCAATTTCGGCCAAGATGGTCGCCGACTTGTTGCAAACGGTCGGCGTGGCACGCGTGTTGACCATGGACTTGCATGCGGATCAGATTCAAGGTTTCTTTAACATCCCTGTCGACAATATTTATGCCTCGCCGGTTCTGTTGGGTGATTTGCGCCTCAAAAACTACGACGACTTGATCGTGGTCTCTCCGGATGTGGGTGGTGTGGTGCGCGCACGTGCGTTGGCCAAACAACTCGGCTGCGACCTGGCCATCATCGACAAGCGTCGCCCCAAGGCCAATGTGTCTGAGGTGATGAACGTCATCGGTGACATCGAGGGACGCAACTGCGTGATCATGGACGACATGATCGACACCGCAGGCACCTTGGTCAAAGCCGCTGAAGTGCTCAAGGAGCGTGGTGCCAAACAGGTCTACGCCTATTGCACACATCCCATTTTCTCGGGTCCCGCCATTGAGCGCATTGCCAAAGGCGATGCCCTCGACGAAGTGGTGGTCACCAACACCATTCCGCTCAGCGAAGCTGGACGGGCCTGTAAAAAAATCCGCCAACTCTCGGTGGCACCGCTGATCGCAGAAACGATCCAGCGCATCGCCAAAGGTGAGTCGGTCATGAGTTTGTTCTCCGACCAAGACCAGTTGTTCTAACAGCTTGGTTGTCCGTCGTCGAACAATGTCCTGGGCTGCTTGTCAGCTCTTTTTGAAACTGGAGCCACACTGGTCGCGGTGGGCTCTTACTGGAGTGAAACTATGAAATTCGTCGCTTTTGAGCGCAACAAGCAGGGAACGGGTGCGAGCCGCCGTCTGCGTATCACCGGTCGTACACCTGGCATCGTCTATGGTGGCACCGCCGAGCCTTTGTTGATCGAACTCGATCACAACGCCTTGTGGCACGCCCTCAAGAAAGAAGCCTTCCATGCTTCTGTCTTGCAAATGGAACTCAACGGTCAGAACACCGACGTGTTGTTGCGCGATGTCCAATACCATCCGTTCAAGCAACTCGTGTTGCACATCGACTTCCAACGCATCGATGCCAACACCAAAATGAACAAAAAAGTGCCTCTGCATTACAGCGGCGAAGAGAACTCGCCTGCCGCCAAGGTTGACCAGTGCTTGATCAACCACGTCGCCACCGAACTGGAAGTGTCTTGCTTGCCCAAAGACCTGCCTGAGTTCATCGCAGTGGACTTGAGCGGTTTGACCAAAGGTCACTCTTTGCACCTCAACGACATCAAACTGCCTGCTGGCGTGTCCGCTGTGACCAAAGGCAAAGCCAACCCTGTGTTGGTCGCTGTGGTGGCCACCAAAGCAGACGAGCCAACCCCTGCGCAAGCAGCTGCTGCTGCAGCTGGCAAGAAGTAATCCTTCTTTGCTTGCTGCCAACGGCCCACTTCGGTGGGCCGTTTTCATTGGGTCATACCCCCGGATAATCAGCTCCCATGATCAAGCTCTTAGTTGGCCTTGGAAACCCAGGCACCGAATACGAAGCCACCCGCCACAATGCAGGTTTTTGGTGGATTGACACGGTCGCACGTGATCTCAAAGTGCACTTGCAACCCGACCGCGCTTACCACGGCCTGGTCGCACGCACGAGCGTGCATGGGCACAACATTTGGCTGCTTGAACCCCAGACATTCATGAACGTGTCGGGCAAGTCGGTGGCCGCATTGGCGCGGTTTTTCAAAATTCTGCCGGATGAAATTTTGGTGGCGCACGACGAGTTAGACATTCAACCCGGCGAAGCCAAACTCAAACTTGGCGGCAGCCATGCTGGGCACAATGGCCTGCGAGATATCCACGCACAGCTTGGCACAGATCAGTACTGGCGACTGCGCATCGGCATCGGTCATCCGGGTGTGAAATCAGAGGTTGCCAATTGGGTGCTAAAAAAACCAGCGCCTGATCAGCGCAGTGCCATCGAAGACTGCGTGATTCGCACCTCCTTGGCGCTGCCGCATTTGCTCTCGGGTGACATGGTCAAAGCCACACAGATGGTCCACACCGCCAAGCCGCCCCGGCCCAAACCTCCTAGGCCGGTCATGCTGGCCAAATCAGAGGAGATAGGGCATGACACACCGTTATCCACGGCACCCAGCGCACCAGACACCAAGGCTTGATGCACGTCTCGTCTTGACTGGGTTATTGACGGCCTGCGGGCTCTGCGCTGCGC